>NZ_CAWQOK010000033.1:0-26649 GCF_963896075.1 Proteus sp. G4415 | reverse complement strand
AATCGAAAACTTAGCTTATTCATTATATGAATTAACTTGTTAGTCACTCTTCAAGACTTGATATATCTAATTTTTTAGAAGATATCGTCTCTGCGAGTGCCCACACAGATTGTCTGATAATTTGTTAAAGAGCAGTGCAACTATCGCTGCCGTTTCCGGTCTTCTGCGTTGTTGCGAGGAGGCGTATATTACGCTATTCCTCTGAAGAGTCAAGAGTTTTTTCAAACTTTTTTCTTTTCTCTTCCCTTTCCGTCGTTGCTGTTGTCAGCTCATCGTCGGTCAGTGGGTGCGCATTATAGGGGCTTCTCAGATTAGCGCAAGTATTTATTTCAATTTTTTTTCTGTTCGCTCTATTTTTAAGCTACACGTCTATTTTTGACACTAAAACCCCGCTAGTAGCACAAAAATTATACTAGCAATAACCGTTTTGTCTATTCGTTATCTTCTATCGATCATCATCGATCCACTTACTTTTATTATCATCGCTATTTATTTCAGTTAAAAATAATACTCTGGATTATTCTCTCGTCAGATATACCTGCTCACTGCTATGCTTTTCTATATTACAATTACAGCAAAGTACCGCCACAATATTCGTATGAGGTCAATCATGAGCCATTCCACTATTAGAAGTTACTTACACTTATCACCTTCCATTGCTAAAGATGTTTATATTGACGTGACAGCCACTGTTATTGGTGATGTACGCCTTAGTGAAGATGTCAGCATTTGGCCAATGGTTGTGATCCGCGGTGATGTTAACTATGTCAGTGTAGGAGCAAGGACTAATATTCAAGATGGCTCAGTGCTACATGTTACACATGCATCAGAAAATACCCCTAATGGTTTTCCTCTCATCATCGGTGATGATGTGACTGTTGGACACAAAGCAATGTTACATGGGTGTACAATCGGAAACCGAGTATTAGTCGGCATGGGATCAATCTTACTTGATGGTGCAATTATTGAAGATAATGTTTTGATCGGCGCAGGAAGCCTAGTACCACCAGGTAAACGACTAGAAAGTGGTTTTCTTTATTTAGGTAGCCCAGTAAAAAAGATCCGCCCACTCACGCCCGCAGAAATACAACACTTTATCTACTCTGCTAATAATTACGTAAAGTGGAAGAACGACTATTTATCAACGGCTCATTCCGCCATTGATAAACAGTAAAATGGATGAAGAGTTGACACTTCATACAGCTTAGCCAACTCTTCAAATTCTTCTTCAATTTCCCATCGATGCTGTTTAAACAAACAAAGACCATTACTATTATCACCAAAGCGTGCCTTTAGCTCTTGTTCGGTGATTTGGCAATCAAATAACATTCCATTGACCATGATAGGGAAAAGAACGCTATTTTGATCTTCAAGCCACTGCTCACGATCAGGAAATTGAATGGATTGATTCATTTATTCAAATTTTCTCTTAAAATATTTATTGTTGGATTAATATCAGGTACTCGCTCATACCATAACTCAACGGCATAAGCGGCTTGCCCTACCAGCATACCTAGGCCATCAGATAAGCGTGTACTACCATTTTTTAATGCATGGTATAAAAAAGAAGTCATACCTGCCTTATAATACAAATCATAACAAGCAGTTTTAAAACCATAAGCACTATCAGGTATAGGTGGAATATCGTCCGTCATACTAGATGAAGAGGCGTTAATAATTAGATCATAATGTTTATCTGTAACATTTTGTGGAGCACTAGCTCTAATTGTACCAAATTGGCTAAATTCTTGTGCTAATTGTTGTGCTTTTTCAACAGTGCGATTAGTCAAAGTAATATCACAATTATAATTTAATAATGGTAATAATATCCCTCGTGTAGCACCACCAGCCCCAATAACAAGAACCGATAATATTTTTCCGGGGATAATAAAATCCAACCTAGCTAAATCAAGAATTAAGCCCTGACCATCAGTATTATCACCTAATAACGTGCCGTCATCTAATTTTAAAATAGTATTAACAGCACCACAGGCTTGTGCTCTTTGTGTTAATTTATCCACAAAGCGAAAAGCATCTTCCTTAAAAGGAACGGTAACATTAGCTCCACGTCCACCTTGAGAAAAAAATTGCGTTGCTACTTTATCAAATTCGCCTAATGGAACCAGTAAACGCCCATATTCATAATCAATCCCTGACTGTTTCGAAAAAAGCTGATGAATAAAAGGAGATTGACTATGTTCAATGGGATTGCCCATCACTACATATTTTTCCATAGCATCATTATCCTTGTCGATATAGCTCACCTGTGAGTGCATCTCTAATTTCAGAAGGATTTTTTCTGCCACCAACCTCGCCATTTACAATAGCAATTCGATTACGAAACTGCTCTTGTACTTCTTCAACACTACGGCATGGAGGAAGTCCGCTTAAATTTGCGCTGGTTGATACTAATGGTTTGCCATAAGCCACACATAATGCTTTCACAATAGGGTGATCCGTAACCCTTACAGCTAAGGAAGAAAACCGCCCTGTTAGCCATTTTGGCGTTGTTGACTTAGCTGGAATAACCCAAGTGATTGGGCCTGGCCAAGAGGCAAACATCCGCTCCCGCTGTTCTTGAGTCAATGCGTTATCATCAATATAAGGTTTTAATTGTTCATAGTTATCAGCAATTAAAATAAGCCCTTTCTCAATGGCTCTCTGTTTTAACTCAAGTAATGCCATTACCGCGCTTTCACTATCAGGATCACAACCGACACCAAACACAGCTTCTGTTGGATAGGCAATAACTTGATTATTTTGCAGTGCTTCTATAATTGTATTATTTACAGGTGATACTTCGTTATTCATGTTCTTCTCTTTTTGTTTGTTGCTTGCCACACAATTTGCTGGCGCACACTAATCTTACTCCTTGAGAAGACCTCTTTTCCATCAATAATGGATAATGACAATATTCGCACTCACCATTAATCGGTTTATTATTTAGTACAAATTGACATTCAGGATATTGGTTACAAGCATAAAATATTTTACCAAACCGAGACTTACGCTGTAATAATTTGCCCTTCTCGCACTGAGGACAATGAATCACAGTCTCATCAGGTTTATCAATTTGTTCTATATGCTCACAAGCAGGATAATTGCTACAGCCTATAAACATGCCAAACTTACCTTGTCGTAAAACTAAATCTGCGCCACAACATTGGCAAGGCTGTCCTTCTAATACTTTAATAACCTGTCCATCGCCTTGAGATTTCAACGCCTTAATATAATGGCAATTAGGATAAGCAGAACATCCTAGAAAAGGGCCATGACCACCATTTCTTATAATTAAATCACTGCCACATTCAGGACATTTTTCTTGCTCAGATGGATACGTAAACGGCATTATTTTTGCCATTGTCTTACCTCATAACACTTATTCCAATCGAATATAGCCACCCGCCACAATAGCGACTTTTTCGATAAGCTCAAGCTCTAATAAAAGAGGAGCTAAATCTGATGTGGATAAACCGCTCTTATTCGCAATAATATCAATCGGGATAGCTTTATCAAAACCTAACAAAGGCAATATCAAATTTATTGATTGCTGTTGAGTGGGTGTAAGTTTTTCAATTTCTAATGGCATATTGCTGGACTCTTTTTTATTGGCAGCTGAGCCAACCTCTGCAATATGCTCGTCCTGTAAATCATCATTATGATTAAAGATTAACCACTGCCAAGAGCTATTTAAATATTCCATAATATCATCTGGCGAAGAGGCTAAATTCGCCCCCTGTTTTAGCAACTGATGATTTCCTTCAAAGTGTGAATCACCCAGTAATCCGGGTAACACAAACAATTCTTTGCCTTGTTGTAGAGCATAATTGGCAGTGATTAAAGATCCACTTTTTATGCCAGCTTCTACAATTAAGAGAGCTGAACTCAATCCACTAATAATTCTATTCCTTTGCGGGAAATGACGAGCTAAAGGTGGTGCCATCGGGAGATGCTCTGAAACAAGAACACCCGACTCTTTGATTTGCTCTGCTAGTCGACGATGAAATGATGGGTAAATTTGTTCTAAACCACTCCCCAATACAGCAATAGTGACGCCATGATGTTTTAAAGCACTACGATGTCCAACACCATCAATCCCTTGCGCCAACCCGCTTGTAATTGTGAATTTATTTTTCACGAGCTGTTGTGCAAAATAAGTCGCCCACTTAGTTCCATACTGTGTAGCATCTCTACTACCAATTAATGCAATTTGTGTGCTTTTTAAATGCTCTTTATTACCTGCAACAAAAAGCAAAAGAGGTGGAGAAGATATTTGCTTTAATAGCAAAGGATAATCTGAATCAGAAATTGTTAAGAGTGATGATTCATTTTTATCTAGCCACTTTAATGTACTTTTGACACAATTTGCCTGAAGCCTCATAAATTGGTGACTTTGTTGTTCTGATAGGCCACATTCTAGTAACACTTTACGATTTAGTTGCGTCAATGATTGTAAGTATTCCACCACCTTAATCGCTTTATTTACTGGCAATCTTGAAACAACATTAAGTCTTATCCATATTTCTCTGGCATCCATGCATTATCCTAGTGTTATTTTTTAACATACAAGGTGAGTGCTAAACTCAGCAAATACTGTCAATCCAGACAATAAATGTCTAGAATAGACGTTAATTCTCATTCACATTTTAGAAACAGTCCAAATAAATTATGGCAGTATTACACGTATTACATTATCCAGACGAGCGCCTTCGCACCATTGCAAAGCCAGTCGAAAAAGTTGATGCCGAAATTCAAAAAATTGTCGATGATATGTTTGAAACAATGTATTTGGAAGAAGGTATCGGTTTAGCTGCGACACAGGTGGATATCCACCAGCGCATCATCGTCATTGATATCTCTGAAACACGAGATCAAAAACTGGTACTCATTAATCCAGAACTTCTTGATCAGGAAGGTGATACCGGAATAGAGGAAGGTTGTTTATCAATACCTGAACAACGCGCATTTGTGCCTCGTGCAGAGCGCGTAAAAGTAAGAGCGCTTGATTACAACGGACAACCTTTTGAATTAGAAGCTGATGACTTACTCGCTATTTGTATTCAACATGAGATGGATCATTTAGTTGGCAAATTATTTGTGGATTACTTATCTCCATTAAAACGCCAACGTATCCGCCAAAAAGTTGAAAAGCTCGATAAGAGAAGAGCAAAAGCGGGACAATAGTGATTTACTTGTAACAGGAAAAAAACGTGTCTGATTCATTACGTATTATCTTTGCGGGAACACCCGACTTTGCAGCCCGACATTTAGCTGCTCTGTTATCAACTCAACATCATATTGTTGGGGTATTAACGCCACCAGATAAACCCGCAGGAAGAGGTAAGAAGCTGACGATTAATCCAGTGAAAGAACTGGCATTAACTAATAACATTCCTGTTTATCAACCGACATCGTTAAAACCAGAAGAGAATCATGAGTGGATCAAAGCACTACAACCTGACGTTATGATTGTTGTTGCTTATGGTATGATTTTACCCAAAGCAGTACTTGATATCCCTCGTTTGGGTTGCTTAAACGTCCATGGCTCTCTTCTACCTAAATGGCGAGGTGCTGCACCTATCCAACGTGCCTTATGGGCGGGCGATACAGAAACTGGCGTCACCATTATGCAAATGGATGTTGGTTTAGATACTGGCGATATGCTTTATAAAGCATCATGCCCAATTACTCATCAAGACACGAGTGCTTCTCTTTATGCTAAATTAGCAGAGCTGGGGCCTAAAGCACTAATTAATACATTAGATCTTATCATTAGCGGTGAGTTAAAAGCGGAAAAACAAGATGATAGCCTAGCGAATTACGCAGAAAAGCTATCAAAGGAAGAAGCAAAAATTAATTGGTCGTTATCTGCACAACAGATAGAACGTTGTATTAGAGCGTTTAATCCATGGCCTATGAGCTTTTTTATGCTCGATGATCAGCCGGTGAAAGTATGGGAAGCGCAAGTTATCGCGTCGGATAATACCAATCAAATACCAGGTACATTATTGAAAGCAGATAAAACAGGCATTTATATCGTAACAGGTGAAGGTATTTTAAATATCACCAAGCTTCAACCATCAGGTAAAAAACCTATGGCATCAGCCGATTTCCTAAATTCCAAACGAGATTGGTTTACCCCTGGGAAAATCATTCAATAATGATACTACCCCTTGAAATAACAATATTTCAGGGGGTCCTTTTTTCACGCCAATATTATTCTTCTCTGGCGGCCAATATATAAACGCTAATTCACTATGAAAACGTCATACAACTTACGCAGTATTGCAGCAAAGGCAATAGCTCAAGTTTTAGATCAAGGCTTATCATTAAGTTCGGTGATCCCTGAATTACAAAAAAACATTTCAGATAAAGACAAAGCGCTCTTGCAAGAGCTCTGCTTTGGTACCTTACGTACCTTGCCCCAGCTAGAATGGATCATCCAACAACTAATGGATAAACCACTGAAAGGTAAACAACGAATTTTACATTACCTCATTATGGTCGGTTTATATCAGCTCCTTTATACTCGAGTTCCTGCCCATGCAGCACTCGCTGAAACTGTTAACGGTGCGATCGCACTGAAAAAACCACAATTAAAAGGGTTAATTAACGGTGTATTACGCCAATTTCAGCGTCAACAAGATGTATTAATGGAACGTTTCCAAAATAATGATAGCCGTTATTTGCACCCTTCTTGGTTACTCACACGAATAAAAAATGCCTACCCTGAGCTATGGGAAAGTATTATTGAAGGAAATAACCAAAAGCCGCCAATGTGGTTACGGGTAAATCAAATACATCATTCACGTGAACAGTACTTAGCGCTGCTTGAAAAAGAAGGGATCAGCGCGTTCTCCGATGACCACCACCCCAATGCTATTCGTTTAGAAACACCTTGTAATGTTCACCTGTTACCGGGATTTAATGAGGGCTGGATCACTGTTCAAGACCGCAGTGCTCAGCGTTGTGCAGAATTATTAGCGCCACAAAATAACGAACAAATTCTTGATTTATGTGCAGCCCCTGGGGGAAAAACAACCCATATCTTAGAAATAGCCCCTAAAGCGCATGTTCTCGCCATTGATATCGATGAGCAACGTTTAGCCAGAGTTAAAGAAAATCTAAACCGCTTAAAGCTACATGCCACAGTCAAAAGTGGTGATGGACGTTATCCAGAGCAATGGTGTGCAAATATGCAATTTGACAGGATCTTACTTGATGCTCCTTGCTCAGCAACTGGCGTTATACGTCGCCATCCAGATATCAAATGGCTACGTCGTAATGAAGACATAGCTCAGTTAGCGCAAATTCAAAAAGAAATATTACATGCTATATGGCCATACCTAAAATCAGGCGGCACATTAGTTTATGCTACTTGTTCTATTTTACCGGAAGAAAATAGCCAACAAATTGCAGCCTTCTTATCGTCAATGCAAGATGCTCAATGTGACTATCAGCATCAATGCTTACCGGAGCAATATAGCGGTGATGGCTTCTTTTATGCGCTGATCAACAAAAAATGATCTTCTGATAAAAGATGATATCAGATCTAAAAGAAGCTACTATTCCAACACAAGATCGATGTGAACAGACATTGATCTTGTATTTGTTAATCGAATATTCTGAGAACTGACGATGAAAATTATTATCTTAGGCGCAGGTCAAGTGGGTGGCACTCTCGCTGAAAATCTTGTCGGTGAGAATAACGATATTACTGTTGTCGATACTGATGCTACCCGTTTACGTCAACTTCAAGATAAATTTGATTTAAGAGTTGTAAATGGTCATGGATCTCATCCGAGAGTCTTAAGAGAAGCGGGGGCTGAAGATGCGGATATGCTAGTTGCCGTCACAAATTCTGACGAAACAAATATGATAGCATGCCAAGTCGCTTATACTTTATTTAATACTCCCAATAAAGTTGCTCGTATCCGAGCCTCTGAATTTGTTCGTGAAGCAGATAAACTTTTTTTACCAGAAGCAATTCCTATTGATTACCTCATCTCCCCTGAACACCTCGTTATAGATTATATCTATAAACTAATTCAATACCCCGGTGCCCTACAGGTAGTAAACTTTGCTGAAGGTCAAGTCAGTATCGTGGCAGTAAAAGCCTACTATGGTGGATCACTTGTGGGTAATGCACTATCCACTCTACGTGATCATATGCCACATATTGATACTCGTGTTGCGGCTATCTTTCGCCAAGATAGACCTATTCGCCCTCAAGGATCGACCATTATTGAAGCGGGTGATGAGGTCTTTTTCGTGGTGGCATCACAACATATTCGCGCAGTAATGAGTGAGCTACAACGATTAGAAAAACCTTATAAACGCATTATGATTGTTGGTGGCGGAAACGTTGGAGCAGGATTAGCGGCAAGATTAGAAAAAGATTATAGCGTTAAGCTGATTGAGCATAATCAACAACGTGCTACCGAGTTAGCAGAGCTCCTCCATGATACTATCGTGTTTTATGGTGATGCATCTGATCAAGAGCTACTCGCTGAAGAGCATATTGAGCAAATCGATGTCTTTATTGCACTCACTAATGATGATGAAGCAAATATCATGTCCGCAATGCTCGCAAAACGTATGGGGGCAAAAAAAGCCATGGTACTTATTCAACGCAGTGCTTATGTTGATTTAGTCCAAGGTGGAGTCATTGATATTGCCATCTCTCCGCAACAAGCCACTATTTCAGCACTATTAGGTCATGTTCGCAAAGCAGATATTGTCAGTGTCTCCTCATTACGTCGCGGTGTTGCTGAAGCTATTGAAGCCATTGCACATGGTGATGAAAATACCTCAAAAGTTGTCGGTAGACGTATTCAAGATATCAAACTTCCGCCAGGCACAATTATCGGCGCCATTGTCCGCAATGAAGATGTCATTATTGCCAATGCAAGTCACTCAATAGAACAAGGTGACCATGTGATCATGTTTATTACAGATAAAAAATATGTTCCTGAAGTAGAAAAACTGTTCCAACCTAGTCCATTTTTCTTATAACTCTAGTGTAGAAATAAGAATAGTAGTGATTGTTACTGATACTGATCTATTATTATTATCTAAACACATATTTTTATATCTAGATCCATACTAATAAGGGGTGGTTATGGCTTTTTTCAAAGAGTTTCGTGAATTTGCAATGAAAGGCAATGTTGTTGACATGGCAGTCGGTGTCATCATTGGTGCCGCATTCGGAAAAATTGTTTCATCCTTAGTAGCTGATGTGATTATGCCTCCATTAGGCTTACTCATTGGAGGGATCGATTTTAAACAATTTAGTTTAGTACTAAGAGAGGCTCATGGGGATATACCTGCCGTTATCTTAAACTATGGTGCCTTTATACAAACTGTTTTTGATTTTGCCATTGTCGCGTTTGCTATTTTCTGTGCGATTAAATTAATTAATAAGATGCGCAGACAAGAAGAAGAGCAACCTAAAGCACCACCTGCACCTTCAGCAGAAGAAACTTTATTAACAGAAATCCGTGATCTATTAAAAAATCAGCAAAAATAAAAACTAAAAGGCCAGTGATAACAATTGAAAATATTTGTTATCACTGGCCTCCCAGTTACCTTTCTTATTATGTTTTGCCTTTCTCATATAGCTGCCTTTGCCTTTCTTATTTTTTTCTACCCGTTGTCTAAATAAAGGATCATGAACAAGTGCAGCTAACGCATTATCTTTGATCACACCTTTTTGGTGCTGATATTTGCTAGACATAAAAACCTCTTAAATTATTAAAGAACATAAAGCATAGAACAACAATCTTCAGTGCAGATATTATTGCTTTGTCGCTCCAGATTCAAGTATTTCTAGAATTGAACAATATGTACTTTCATGAGCGGTTCCACAGCAAGCATTGCTTAACATTTTTAAAGAATCACGCATCTTTTCCATTTCTTTTAGACGAGCCTCAACTTCTGCTAGCCTAGCATCAACAATATGTTTTGATTCTACACAAGTATGATGCGCAGGATCGACTCTAATTGAAAGTAACTCAGTAATAGCATCCAGAGTAAAGCCTAACTCTTTGGCATAACGAATAAAGCGTAATCTTTGCAAATCTTGTTCTGTATACAGACGATAGCCACCTTCTGTCCGTCTATCATGTTCCATCAATCCTTGTTTTTCATAAAAACGGATAGTATCTGTTGTAACATTCGCTAATTTTGCAATTTGGCCGATGCGATACATTGATCACTCCTCAAACTAATGATAAGTAAGCATAACAAATAACCAAAAAAATAGAATTGAAATATAGTGCGATACTTAATACTTACTTTCGCACAATAGCAGCATATTCAAAAGTAAATATATAACACCCACATAAATAAAGAAGTAGCGAGTCATTAAAGGGAGGAACCAATAAATTTAAATTTATTGCTAATCTATAGCAATAAAAAAACCGGATTAAAAAATCCGGTCTTTTTATTCGCTTCGCTAAATAATAATTTATTATTCAGCAGCTGCTTCTGTTTCAGAATCAGCACGGTCAACAAGCTCAATGTAAGCCATTGGAGCATTGTCACCTGCACGGAAGCCACACTTCAGAATACGAGTGTAACCACCTGCACGGCTCGCAAAACGCGGACCTAATACTGTAAACAGTTTTGCCACGACTTCGTTGTCACGAGTACGGGCGAATGCCAGACGACGATTAGCTACGCTGTCGGTCTTGGCAAGAGTAATCAGCGGCTCAACGACGCGACGCAGTTCTTTCGCTTTAGGCAAAGTTGTCTTGATGATTTCATGACGAACTAAAGAACCTGCCATGTTGCGAAACATAGCCTGACGATGGCTGCTGTTGCGGTTCAATTGACGACCACTCTTACGATGGCGCATGACCTTATCCTTCTCAGTAAAACCTTAACCTGTGATCTTATTCATCAGCGATACTTGCAGGTGGCCAATTCTCAAGGCGCATGCCTAGAGATAAACCACGCGACGCCAGTACGTCTTTAATCTCAGTAAGAGATTTCTTACCAAGGTTAGGCGTCTTAAGTAATTCAACTTCAGTACGCTGTACCAGATCACCGATGTAGTGGATTGCTTCTGCCTTCAGACAGTTAGCAGAGCGGACAGTCAATTCAAGATCGTCAACTGGGCGCAGCAGGATCGGATCGAACTCTGGCTTCTCTTCTTTAACTTCAGGCTGACGAACATCACGTAAGTCAACAAAAGCTTCAAGCTGTTCAGCCAGGATAGTCGCTGCACGGCGAATCGATTCTTCTGGATCGATAGTACCGTTAGTCTCCATCTCGATTACCAGCTTATCCAAGTCGGTACGTTGTTCAACACGCGCTGCTTCCACAGTATAAGCGATTCGCTCAACTGGGCTATAACACGCATCTACTAGTAAACGACCGATAGGGCGCTCATCTTCTTCCGAATGAATTCGGGCAGAAGCCGGCACATAACCACGACCACGCTGAACTTTGATACGCATATTAATAGATGCGTTTTCGTCTGTAAGGTGGCAGATAACGTGCTGCGGCTTGACGATTTCGACATCACCGTCATGGATGATATCGGCTGCAATAACAGGGCCAATGCCAGATTTGCTCAAAGTAAGAATTACTTCATCTTTACCATGAACTTTTACCGCCAACCCCTTAAGGTTGAGCAGTATTTCTAGGATATCTTCCTGAACACCTTCTTTGGTGCTGTACTCATGCAGTACACCATCAATCTCAACCTCTGTTACCGCACAACCCGGCATAGACGAAAGCAGAATACGGCGCAGTGCGTTACCTAGAGTGTGGCCGAAGCCTCGCTCTAATGGCTCAAGGGTCACCTTGGCGTGCGTCGAACTCACTTGCTCGATATCAACCAGGCGCGGTTTTAGAAACTCTGTCACAGAACCCTGCATTGTGTCCTCTCTTTGGTGCTAAGCCTTACTTGGAGTAAAGCTCGACGATCAGGTGCTCGTTAATGTCCGCAGACAAGTCAGTACGTTCAGGAATACGTTTGAACACACCTTCCATCTTAGCAGCATCAACTTCCAGCCATGTTGGCTTTTCACGCTGTTCAGCCAGCTCTAAAGCAGCCTTAATACGAGACTGTTTTTTCGATTTTTCACGAACGCTGACTACGTCATTCGGGGAAACCTGATAAGAAGCAATATTAACCACGCGACCATTTACCATGATTGCTTTGTGGCTAACCATCTGACGTGCTTCTGCGCGAGTTGCGCCAAAGCCCATACGATAAACAACGTTATCCAGACGACCTTCTAACAGAGTAAGTAAGTTCTCACCTGTGTTGCCTTTCAGACGTGTTGCTTCTTTGTAGTAGTTACGGAATTGACGCTCTAGAACACCGTAAATACGACGTACTTTTTGTTTTTCACGTAACTGAACACCGTAATCAGACAGACGCGGTTTACGTGCGCCGTGCTGACCTGGTGCTTGTTCCAGTTTACACTTGGTGTCAATCGCCCGAACGCCAGATTTCAGAAATAAATCTGTACCTTCGCGACGGCTCAGCTTGAGCTTAGGACCCAAATATCTTGCCATTTTCTTTCTCCAACTATCCTAAAAACGAAACCGTTATTAAACGCGACGTTTTTTCGGTGGACGACAACCGTTATGAGGAATCGGAGTCACATCAGTAATATTAGTGATGCGGAAACCAGCCGCGTTTAATGCACGGATAGTTGACTCACGACCAGGACCAGGTCCTTTTACCATAACTTCCAAGTTCTTAATTCCGTACTCTTTAACAGCTTCAGCGCAACGTTCTGCTGCAACCTGAGCCGCAAACGGAGTAGATTTACGAGAACCACGGAAACCGGAACCACCGGCAGTAGCCCAACCCAACGCGTTACCTTGACGGTCTGTAATAGTAACGATTGTGTTGTTGAAAGAAGCATGGATATGAGCCACACCGTCAGAGACTTGTTTTCTTACACGCTTACGTGCACGAATAGGTGCTTTTGCCATTGTTCAAATACCCCGATTATTTCTTGATCGGCTTACGCGGACCCTTACGGGTACGTGCGTTAGTCTTAGTACGCTGACCGCGAACTGGTAGACCACGACGATGACGTAAACCACGGTAAGTACCAAGATCCATCAGACGTTTGATGCTCAGGGTAACTTCACGACGTAGATCACCTTCTACAACGTATTTGGCAACTTCGTCACGCAGCTTGTCGATTTGCTCTTCAGACAGCTCACTGATCTTAACATTTTCAGCAATACCCGTTGCTTCACAGATAGCCTGTGAACGAGTTTTACCAATGCCGTAAATCGATGTTAAAGCGATTACGGTATGTTTATGATCAGGAATGTTAATGCCTGCTATACGGGCCACTATGCACTCCTAAATTAACTTTATACAGTACTATTCTGAAAAGCCCGTTTTCAGGATACTCAAACAATACTGTATGATTATAAATGATTGGGCTGGCTAATTTAGCCAGCTCAACCGAACTTTGCAAGAAAAAAATGCAATAATTTAGCCTTGACGCTGTTTATGCTTAGGGTCAACACTGCAAATTACACGCACGTGGCCGTGACGTCTAACGATTTTGCAGTTACGGCACATTTTCTTGACGGAAGCACGAACTTTCATTTTTACTCTCCGTAACTTCTAAAACAAACCCATCTTATCGGTAATTAGCCTTTAAGGTTTGCTTTTTTCAATGCAGACTCATACTGACTTGACATCAGGAGAGTTTGCACTTGAGCCATAAAATCCATGATGACCACAACCACGATTAAGAGGGAAGTACCACCAAAATAGAAAGGTACTTTCATTGCGTCACGCATGAACTCCGGGATGAGACAGATAAAGGTAATGTACAGAGCACCGATTAAGGTTAAACGTGTCATCACTTTATCTATATATTTAGCCGTCTGCTCTCCCGGGCGAATTCCTGGTACAAATGCACCGGACTTCTTCAGGTTATCTGCCGTTTCTCTTGGGTTGAAAACCAACGCCGTATAGAAGAAACAGAAGAAGATGATTGCAGCAGCGTATAGTAACACATAAATAGGTTGACCAGGCTGTAAATTTAAAGAAATTGTCGTCAGCCAACCCCATCCTGTACCATCGCCAAACCAAGAGGTTATTGTACCAGGAAACAGAATAATACTTGAAGCAAAAATTGCCGGTATTACACCCGCCATATTTACCTTAAGTGGTAGATGTGTACTTTGTGCCGCGTATATTCTACGCCCTTGTTGACGTTTTGCATAGTTAACAACGATACGACGTTGTCCTCTTTCTACAAAAACAACAAAGAAAGTTACCGCGAACACCAATACTGCAACCAACAATAACAGGAGGAAGTGCAGTTCGCCTTGCCGCGCCTGCTCGATGGTTTGACCAATGGCAGGTGGAAGACCTGCAACGATACCTGCAAAGATAATGATTGAGATACCGTTACCAATACCACGTTCAGTGATTTGCTCACCTAACCACATCAGGAACATTGTCCCTGTGACTAAGCTCACAACAGCCGTAATATAGAATGGTAAGCCTGGATTAATAACCAGACCTTGCATTCCTGGCATATTCGGTAAGCCTGTTGCGATACCAATAGATTGGAATATCGCCAGCACCAAAGTACCATAACGGGTATATTGGCTGATCTTACGACGACCGGCCTCCCCTTCCTTCTTAATCTCCGCTAACCGAGGGTTAACCACTGATAATAGTTGGATAATAATCGATGCCGAAATATAAGGCATGATACCCAGCGCAAAGATAGAAGCACGGCTAAGAGCACCACCAGAGAACATGTTAAACATTTCAATGATGGTGCCTTTTTGCTGATCGAGCAATTTGGCAAGCACAGTGGCATCAATACCAGGGATAGGAATAAAAGAGCCAATCCTAAAGACAATTAGTGCACCAAGAACAAACAGTAATCTGCGTTTTAGTTCACCTATACCACCTTTAGCACTCTGAAAATCTAACCCTGGTTGTTTAGCCATCTGTCACTTATTCCTCAATTTTACCGCCAGCTGATTCGATTGCTGCACGGGCACCTTTGGTAACACGCAGACCACGAATAGTCACTGCACGGTTAACCTCGCCAGACAGAATTAATTTTGCAAATTCAATCTGTGGGCCAACAACGTTTGCGGCTTTCAGTGCATTCAGATCGATTACATCGCCTTCAACATAAGCCAAATCAGACAGACGGATTTCCGCAGTCACGAATGATTTACGTGAAGTAAAACCAAATTTTGGTAAACGACGGTATAAAGGCATCTGACCACCTTCAAAACCACGACGTACGCCACCGCCAGAACGAGATTTCTGACCTTTGTGACCACGGCCGCCAGTTTTACCTAGGCCAGAACCGATACCACGACCTACACGTTTAGGCGCATGCTTGGCACCTTCAGCCGGAGACAGAGTATTTAAACGCATCTCTTACTCCTCAACTTTAACCATATAGGAAACCAAGTTGATCATACCGCGAACTGCTGGTGTATCTTCGCGTTCTACAGTGTGACCGATGCGACGCAGACCTAAACCAGCCATAGTTGCCTTATGTTTAGGCAGACGGCCGATTAAACTGCGTGTTTGAGTAATTTTAATAGTCTTAGCCATGGTCATTACCCCAGAATTTCTTCAACGGATTTACCACGCTTAGCTGCGACCATTTCTGGAGACTTCATGCTATCTAAAGCGTCCAGTGTTGCACGAACGACGTTAATCGGATTCGTGGAACCATAGGTTTTAGCCAGTACGTTACGAACGCCAGCCACTTCTAGAACTGCACGCATTGCACCACCTGCGATGATACCAGTACCTTCATGAGCAGGCTGCATAAATACGCGAGAACCTGTATGAGTACCTTTAATAGGGTGGAACAGAGTACCGTTGTTTAAAGCGACGGTTTTCATATTGCGACGGGCTTTTTCCATCGCTTTCTGGATTGCTGCCGGAACTTCGCGAGCTTTGCCATATCCAAAACCAACGCGGCCATTACCATCACCAACTACTGTAAGAGCGGTGAAGCTAAAGATACGACCACCTTTAACGGTTTTCGATACGCGGTTTACCGCGATCAGCTTTTCCTGCAGTTCGCCAGCTTGTTTCTCGATGTGAGCCATCTTACACTCCTACCTTAGAACTGAAGGCCAGCTTCACGGGCAGCATCTGCCAGTGCCTGGACTCGACCATGATATTGGAAACCGGAACGGTCAAATGATACTGATTTGATACCTTTTTCCAGAGCGCGTTCAGCAACAATTTTACCAACTACTGCTGCTGCTTCTTTGTTTCCAGTGTTTTTCAGTTGCTCAATGATAGCTTTTTCTGTAGTAGAAGCGGCCACCAAAGTTTCAGAACCGTTTGGTGCAATAACCTGCGCATAAATATGGCGAGGGGTACGATGTACCACCAGGCGAGTCGCACCCAGTTCCTGGAGCTTACGGCGTGCGCGGGTCGCACGACGGATACGAGCTGCTTTCTTATCCATAGTGTTACCTTACTTCTTCTTAGCCTCTTTGATACGCACAACTTCGTCGGCGTAACGAATACCTTTACCTTTATAAGGTTCAGGGCGACGGTAAGCACGCAGTTCAGCTGCTACTTGACCAATCACTTGCTTATCCGCACCTTTCAGTAGGATTTCAGTTTGTGTTGGACATTCAGCAGTGATGCCTGCTGGCAGTTGGTGTTCCACTGGATGTGAATAACCTACTGATAAGTTAACTATGTTGCCCTTAACAGACGCACGATAACCTACACCTACCAGTTGCAGTTTCTTAGTGAAGCCTTCGGTAACACCTACAACCATTGCATTTAGCAGTGAACGAGTAGTACCCGCTTGTGCCCATGCATCAGCATAACCATCGCGTGGTGCGAAAGTTAGTTGGTTGTCAGCATGTTGAATTTCAACTGCATTATGGATAGTACGAGTAAGCTCGCCGTTTTTACCCTTAATCGTAATTACCTGACCGTTGAGTTTAACCTCTACGCCGGCAGGAATGACGACGGGTGCTTTTGCCACACGAGACATTCTTTCCTCCCGAATTAAGCTACGTAGCAGATAATCTCGCCACCAAGACCTGCTTGGCGAGCTGCACGATCAGTCATAACACCTTTTGAGGTAGAAACAACAGCGATGCCCAGTCCTGCCATAACTTGTGGCAGCTCATCTTTTCTTTTATAGATGCGCAGACTTGGACGGCTTACGCGCTGAATGCTTTCTACTACAGCCTTACCTTGGAAATATTTTAAAGTGATTTCCAGTTCTGGCTTAGTGTCGCCTTCAATTTTAAAATCTTCGATATAACCTTCTTCCTTAAGCACGTTGGCAATCGCCACTTTCAGCTTGGAGGAAGGCATTGTGACCGCAACTTTATTCGCGGCCTGACCGTTACGGATACGGGTCAGCATATCCGCGATGGGATCTTGCATGCTCATCTGTCTTTACTCCCGTGATTCAATTAGGGTGATTACCAGCTAGCCTTTCTAAGGCCCGGGATTTCACCGCGCATAGCGGCTTCACGGACTTTAATACGGCTTAGGCCAAATTTCCGCAGGAAACCGTGCGGACGTCCAGTTTGACGGCAGCGGTTACGCTGACGTGAAGGACTTGAATCACGTGGCAGTGTTTGCAGTTTCAGAACAGCATTCCAACGATCTTCATCAGATACGTTTACATCTGAAACGATAGCTTTCAGTTCTGCGCGTTTTGCGAAGAATTTCTCAGCTAAATTCGCACGTTTTACATCACGTGCTTTCATAGATTTCTTAGCCATGAATGCCCTGCCTTACTTGCGGAACGGGAAGTTAAACGCTGCTAACAATGCGCGACCTTCATCATCAGATTTCGCAGTCGTAGTAATGGTAATATCCAAACCACGAACACGATCCACTTTATCGTAATCGATTTCAGGGAAGATGATTTGTTCACGCACGCCCATGCTGTAGTTACCACGTCCATCGAATGATTTAGCGGACAAACCACGGAAGTCACGGATACGTGGTACAGCAATAGAGATCAGACGTTCAAAGAACTCCCACATGCGTTCGCCACGCAGGGTCACTTTACAGCCGATCGGATAGCCCTGGCGGATTTTGAAGCCTGCAACAGATTTGCGTGCTTTGGTGATCAGAGGTTTTTGACCTGAGATTGCTGCTAAATCAGCTGCTGCATTATCCAGCAGTTTTTTATCAGCAATTGCTTCACCAACACCCATGTTCAGGGTGATCTTCTCGACCCGAGGGACTTGCATGACAGAATGGTAACCAAACTGAGACATCAGTTTTTGGACTACCTCGTCTTTGTAGTAATCATGCAGTTTCGCCATCGTATACTCCAAATTACTTGATAGTTTCTTTATTAGATTTGAAGAAACGAACTTTTTTGCCGTCTTCGAATCTAAAACCTACACGGTCAGCCTTGCCGGTTGCCGCATTGAAGATTGCAACGTTAGAAACTTGAATTGCAGCTTCTTTTTCAACGATGCCACCTGGTTGGTTCAGAGCCGGTACTGGCTTCTGATGTTTTTTAACCAGATTGATACCTTCAACGATAACTTTACCAGAAGAAAGAACCTGTTTTACTTTACCGCGCTTACCTTTATCTTTACCAGTTAGCACGATAACTTCGTCTTCACGACGGATTTTCGCTGCCATTGCCTGCTCCTTAGAGTACTTCAGGTGCCAGAGAGATTATTTTCATAAACTTCTCGTTACGAAGTTCACGAGTAACCGGCCCAAAAATACGCGTACCAATAACTTGCTCGCTGTTGTTGTTTAACAATACACAAGCGTTGCTATCGAAGCGAATGACAGAACCGTCAGGGCGACGAACACCCTTCTTGGTGCGCACCACTACCGCTTTCAGTACATCACCTTTCTTAACTTTACCACGTGGAATTGCTTCTTTAATGGTAATTTTGATGATGTCACCTACATCTGCGTAGCGACGGTGCGAGCCACCTAGAACCTTGATACACATTACGCGACGTGCACCGGAGTTGTCGGCCACGTTCAGCATAGTCTGTTCTTGGATCATTTTAGTGCTCCGCTAAATGTCAACTACTACTGAGCCACTTCCACATTAGAAGAGGCCGTTCAATATCCCATAATACGAGGGAGCGGCATTATAACACCACATTCTCGATATGGACAGAAAAAATAAACGGCTCGTTCAGTTTTGAGCCGTTTATTTCGTACGAAAAGGCTATTTTATTACAGAACAGCTTTTTCTACAACGCGAACTAACGCCCAAGACTTAGTCTTAGAGATAGGACGTGTTTGACGAATTTCTACTACGTCACCCATGCCACATTCGTTGTTCTCGTCATGTACATGCAGTTTAGTCGTACGACGGATGAATTTACCATATAATGGATGTTTCACCATACGATCGATAGCAACAACAACAGATTTTTCCATTTTGTCACTTACCACACGACCTTGCAGAGTACGGATTTTATCGGTCATTACGCACCCGCCTTCTCAGTCAGTAAAGTCTTAACGCGTGCGATATTACGACGCACTTGTTTCAACAGATGAGACTGTTGTAACTGACCACTTGCTGCCTGCATACGCAGATTGAACTGCTCACGCAGTAAGTTCAGCAATTCAGTGTTCAGCTCTTCAACGCTCTTTTCGCGCAGCTCTTTTGCTTTCATTACATCACCGTCTTAGTTACAAAGGTGGTTTTGATAGGCAGTTTTGCTGCCGCTAGCTGAAATGCTTCACGGGCCACTTCTTCAGGCACACCATCCATTTCATATAGGACTTTACCTGGCTGGATCAAGGCAACCCAATACTCCACGTTACCTTTACCTTTACCCATACGGACTTCGAGCGGCTTTTCAGTGATTGGTTTGTCTGGGAACACACGGATCCAGATTTTACCCTGACGCTTAACTGCACGGGTCATTGCACGACGTGCCGCTTCGATCTGACGTGCAGTCAGACGACCACGGCCCACAGCTTTAAGACCGTAAGTCCCGAAGCTTACATCCGTACCTATAGCTAAGCCACGGTTGCGGCCTTTATGCACTTTACGGAATTTTGTACGCTTAGGTTGTAACATCAGCGACTCTCCTTACTTGCGGCCTTTACGCTGCTGCTTTTTAGGTTGAGCGGCTGGTTTTTCCGCCTGTTCAACCGCAGCCATACCACCCAGGATCTCACCTTTGAAGATCCATACCTTAACGCCGAGCACACCATAAGTAGTATGTGCTTCTGAGGTATTGTAGTCGATATCTGCACGCAGAGTGTGCAGAGGTACACGACCTTCACGATACCATTCAGTACGAGCGATTTCAGCGCCGCCTAAACGACCACTTACTTCCACTTTAATACCTTTAGCGCCTAAACGCATTGCGTTCTGTACCGCACGCTTCATAGCACGACGGAACATAACACGACGTTCCAGCTGTGAAGTGATGCTGTCAGCAACTAATTTTGCGTCCAGTTCAGGTTTACGTACTTCGGCGATATTAATTTGCGCAGGAACGCCAGCGATATCCGCTACGTTTTTACGCAGTTTTTCTACATCTTCACCTTTTTTACCGATAACGATACCTGGGCGAGCAGTGTGAATAGTCACACGGATGCTTTTCGCAGGACGTTCGATAACGATACGAGATACAGATGCTTTTGCCAGTTCTTTAGTTAAGTACTGGCGCACTTTAAAATCGCTGTCTAGGTTGTCAGCGAATTCATTGGTACCCGCATACCATGTGGAATTCCAAGGCTTGACAATGCCAAGGCGGATACCATTAGGATGTACTTTTTGACCCATTGCTAGTCTCCAGAGTCTCAGCGATCGGACACAACCACAGTGATGTGGCTGGTGCGCTTCAGAATACGATCTGCACGGCCTTTTGCACGAGGCATAATGCGCTTCATAGAAGGACCTTCGTCAACAAAGATCTTAGCTACTTTCAGATCATCAATGTCAGCGCCATCGTTGTGTTCTGCATTAGCAATAGCAGACTCGAGTACTTTCTTCACTAAACCAGCAGCTTTCTTGTTGGTATAGGTCAGAGTTTCCAGAGCTTGCGACACTTTCTTACCGCGAATCAGGTCTGCCACCAGGCGAACCTTCTGAGCAGAAGAACGAGCGTGGCGATGTATAGCGATAGTTTCCATCTCTTCCTCCTACCTTATTTCTTCTTAGCCTTTTTATCGGCTGCATGACCGCGATAAGTACGGGTCGGCGCGAATTCACCCAGTTTGTGACCAACCATTTCGTCGGAAACGTAAACTGGAACATGCTGACGACCATTATGGACAGCGATGGTCAAACCGATCATGTTAGGAAAGATCGTTGAACGACGGGACCAAGTCTTAACAGGCTTTTTGTCACCGCTTTCCACCGCTTTCTCTACCTTCTTCAGCAAGTGCAGGTCAATAAATGGACCTTTCTTGAGAGAACGTGGCATGGCTTATCCTCTAATTATTTCTTAGTACGACGATGAACGATAAAGTGTTCAGTGCGTTTGTTTTTACGAGTCTTCTTACCTTTGGTTTGAACGCCCCAAGGTGTTACTGGGTGTTTACCAAAGTTACGACCTTCACCACCACCGTGTGGGTGGTCTACTGGGTTCATCGCAGTACCGCGAACGGTAGGACGAATACCACGCCAGCGACTTGCACCAGCTTTACCCAGAACGCGTAACATGTGCTCAGAGTTACCTACTTCACCGATAGTTGCACGGCAATCAGAAGGGATCTTACGCATTTCACCAGAACGCAGACGGATAGTGACATAAGCACCATCACGCGCAACGATTTGAACGTAAGTACCAGCTGAACGAGCTAACTGACCACCTTTACCTGGTTTCATTTCTACGTTATGAACGGTAGAACCAACCGGGATATTACGCATTGGTAAGGTGTTACCCGTTTTGATAGCAGCATCAACGCCAGATTGAACTTTATCACCCGCTTTCAGGCCTTTTGGAGCCAGGATGTAGCGGCGTTCACCATCAGCATACAGCACTAAAGCGATGTTAGCTGAACGGTTTGGATCATATTCCAGACGTTCTACTGTCGCAGGGATACCATCTTTGTTGCGTTTAAAGTCAACAATACGGTAAGCCTGTTTGTGACCACCACCGATATGACGGGTAGTGATACGACCATTGTTGTTACGACCACCGGATTTGCTGTTCTTTTCCAGCAATGGCGCATAAGGTTTCCCTTTATGCAGCTCTGGGTTTACCACTTTAACTACGTGGCGACGGCCCGGAGACGTAGGTTTACATTTAACAATTGCCATTGTTCTTTACTCCTCCGACTTACTCAGCGCCGCCGACGAAGTCCAGATTCTGGCCTTCCTTCAGGGTGACGTAAGCTTTTTTCCAGTCGCTACGACGACCAATACGCTGACCGTGACGTTTCACTTTGCCTTTCATCAGCAGAGTGTTAACACTTTCAACTTCGACTTCAAACAGTTTTTGTACAGCTGCTTTAATCTCTGCTTTGGTCGCGTCTTTAGCAACTTTGAGAACGATGGTATTTGATTTTTCCATCGCGATAGAAGCTTTTTCAGATACATGCGGCGCGCGCAGTACTTTCAGCAGACGTTCTTCACGGATCATGCCAGCATCTCCTCAACTTGCTTCACAGCGTCAGCAGTCATGACGACTTTGTCGAAGGCGATTAAGCTAACTGGATCGATTGTTGCTGCATCACGAACGTCTACTTTGTATAAGTTACGTGCTGCTAAATACAGATTCTCATCAACTTCTGCTGTGACAATCAGTACATCTTCCAGAGCCATATCTTTCAGTTTCTGTGCTAAAAGCTTAGTTTTAGGCGCTTCAACAGAGAACTTCTCTACGACGATCAGACGATCTTGACGTACCAGTTCTGACAGAATGCTCTTCAGAGCACCGCGGTACATCTTTTTGTTTACTTTTTGACTGTGGTCCTGTGGTTTAGCTGCGAAGCTAACACCACCAGAGCGCCAAATTGGGCTCTTGATTGAACCTGAACGTGCACGACCTGTACCTTTCTGGCGCCATGGCTTTTTGCCTGAACCAGAAACTTCAGCACGAGTTTTCTGAGCACGAGTACCTTGACGAGCACCAGCAGCGTATGCAACGACTACTTGATGCACAAGCGCTTCGTTAAAGTCACGCCCGAAGGTAGTTTCGGAAACAGTCAGCGCGCCTTGCGCGTCTTTCATTACCAATTCCATTCCTATCTCCTCGACGTTACGCCTTGACAGCTGGTTTAACGATCAGGTCACTGCCAGTTGCACCTGGGACAGCACCTTTGACCAGCAGCAGGTTGCGCTCAGCGTCAACACGTACTACTTCCAGGCTCTGAACGGTAACTTGTTCGTTACCCAGTTGACCTGCCATTTTCTTGCCTTTAAATACACGACCCGGAGTCTGGTTCTGACCGATAGAACCCGGAACGCGGTGAGACAAGGAGTTACCGTGGGTAGCATCTTGAGTACGGAAGTTCCAGCGCTTTACAGTACCAGCAAAACCTTTACCTTTAGATGTTCCAGTAACGTCGACTTTTTTAACGTCAGCGAAAATTTCTACACTAATGCTTTGACCTACAGTGTATTCTTCGCCTTCGTTCAGACGGAATTCACGCAGTAAGCGGCCAGCTTCAACGCCAGCTTTAGCAAAATGACCTGCTTCAGGTTTCAGTACACGGTTCGCTTTTTTGCTACCTGTAGTCACCTGAATTGCACGATAACCGTCTTTCTCTAGATCTTTGACCTGAGTAACACGGTTGTTTTCAATTTCGATAACGGTTACAGGGATTGAAACGCCATCTTCAGTGAAGATACGAGTCATTCCTACTTTTTTACCGACTAAACCAATCATTGTTTCAACCTCTCAATCGCTTGATGACCTGATTAACCTAGGCTGATCTGCACGTCTACGCCGGCAGCCAGATCCAGACGCATCAGAGCATCAACGGTTTTCTCGGTTGGCTCAACGATGTCAACCAGACGTTTGTGAGTGCGAATTTCATACTGATCACGCGCATCTTTATTAACGTGCGGAGAAATCAACACTGTGAAACGCTCTTTGCGAGTCGGCAGTGGGATTGGACCACGAACTTGCGCACCTGTGCGCTTAGCAGTCTCTACGATTTCCGCAGTTGATTGATCAATCAGACGATGATCAAAAGCTTTCAGGCGGATACGGATTCTTTGGTTCTGCATGAGACCAGAGCTCCAACTATTTTTTATAAACGTAAATGATTACTACTCGTACCCATTTCGATTGATGAGAGAGTGTAATCGTTCTGCATATAACTCCCCAATCGGGAGTATTATATTAATGCAATAAAAAAATCTGCATTAGCTGATAAATCAGCCCCACTAAATCAGTGAGCCTGCGCATTATACTTGCCTGAGAGATGAAATCAAGCCAAGAATAAAAAAACAGCGATAAAAATTATCTAGCCACAGCAAATTGAACTTAAAAAATAAAAAACAAAGGCAACAATAGCGTTACCTTTGTTTTTATAAATTCGATAGATAGCAATAAAGAAAGATTAATACTTCTTTTTTGCTAAAAGATGAAATCACTCTTCAATCATTTGCGCTTGAAGATAGTTTTGTAGTCCGATACGTTCAATAAGCTCCAGTTGGGTTTCAATCCAATCGATATGCCCTTCTTCATCCGTTAAGATTTCTAGCATCAGATCTCTGCTCACATAATCATGAATTGAATCAGCATAAGCGATAGCTTCACGTAAGTCTTTTGCTCCCCCTAGTTCGAGTTCAAGATCTGAACGCAACATCTCTTCAACATCTTCACCGATATTGAGTTTTCCTAAATCTTGTAAGTTAGGGATACCTTCTAAAAATAAAATACGCTCAATATATTTATCAGCATGCTTCATTTCATCAATAGATTCATGGTATTCCATCGCATTAAGGCGAGTAAATCCCCAGTTTTTAAACATACGGGCATGCAAGAAATACTGATTAATTGCAACAAGTTCACCACCTAATAATTTATTAAGGTGGGCTATCATTTTTTTATCACCTTTCATTTTTATGCTCCTTTGCTTCCAGTCTTTTTAGTGTAGACCTTTTATACAAAGTAGAGAGAAAGGAATATTAAAAAATGTTATGCAACTTCAGAAATTTGAGGATAAAGGAGGTGTTGTTCATCATCTATAAGTTGACGAGCTTGACGTATACATTTACCACAACAACTGCCTACAGGTAGGATTTGACGCAATTGATTGATTGTTCGAATTTGATGTTTATGAACAGTAGAGATAATTTTTTTATCACTCACACCATGACACAGACAGACATACATAATAACGACCTCATTAACTACCTATCAAGATAGTAAATGATAATCATTGTTATTTCAATTTCTATTTATCGTACAGATCTATCTAATTGTGCTGATGATAATAAAAAATGAATAATGGCAATAAGCTAGTTATCGTTAATAGAGGCATAAACTAAAAAAGGGCATCATCAGATGCCCTTTTCAAAAATAATAAAGCTAGGAATTAACCTAATACTTTAGCAACAACACCCGCACCTACTGTACGGCCACCTTCACGGATTGCGAAGCGTAAACCTTCGTCCATTGCGATTGGGTGGATCAGTTCAACGATCATGTTCACGTTGTCGCCTGGCATTACCATTTCTACGCCTTCTGGTAATTCGATAGTACCAGTTACGTCAGTTGTACGGAAGTAGAACTGTGGACGGTAGCCTTTGAAGAATGGCGTGTGACGACCACCTTCATCTTTGCTCAGAATATAAACTTCTGATTCAAATTTGTTGTGTGGGTTGATTGAACCTGGTTTCGCCAGTACTTGTCCACGTTCGATTTCTTCACGTTTTGTACCACGCAGCAGAACACCTACGTTCTCACCTGCACGACCTTCGTCAAGTAATTTACGGAACATTTCAACGCCAGTACAAGTTGTTTTTGCGGTTTCTTTGATACCAACAATCTCAACTTCATCACCTACTTTGATGATACCACGCTCTACACGACCAGTAACTACTGTACCACGACCTGAGATTGAGAATACATCTTCGATTGGTAACAGGAATGGTTTGTCAATTGCACGCTCTGGCTCTGGGATATAAGAATCCAGTGCTTCTGCTAATTCAACAATTTTTGCTTCCCACTCTGCTTCGCCTTCCAGTGCTTTCAGCGCTGAACCACGGATTACTGGAGTGTCATCACCTGGGAAATCGTATTGAGACAGAAGTTCACGAACTTCCATTTCAACTAATTCTAACAGCTCTTCATCATCTACCATGTCACATTTGTTCAGGAATACGATGATGTAAGGAACACCAACCTGACGACCTAACAGGATGTGCTCACGAGTTTGTGGCATTGGACCATCAGTTGCTGCTACTACCAGAATAGCTCCGTCCATTTGCGCAGCACCAGTGATCATGTTTTTAACATAGTCGGCGTGACCTGGGCAGTCTACGTGTGCGTAGTGGCGAGTTGGAGTATCGTATTCTACGTGTGAAGTAGAGATGGTGATACCACGCGCTTTTTCTTCTGGCGCATTATCGATTTGGTCGAATGCACGAGCAGCACCACCGTAAGTTTTAGCTAAAACTGTAGTGATTGCAGCAGTCAGAGTTGTTTTACCGTGGTCAACGTGGCCGATAGTACCAACGTTAACGTGCGGTTTTGAACGTTCAAATTTTTCTTTAGACA
>NZ_CAWQOK010000032.1:0-2382 GCF_963896075.1 Proteus sp. G4415 | reverse complement strand
GCTACTTTGCCAGTGTTTGTGCTGATTTTGATGTTGAACTGGTTGAAATGGATGGGGAACGGGATCACGTTCATTTACTGATTAATTACCCGCCAAAACTGGCGATATCTAATCTGGTTAACAGCCTTAAAGGGGTATCGAGTCGATTACTTCGACGTGATCGTCCTGATATTGCCCAACGTGATTACTACAAGGGGGTTCTTTGGTCGCCGAGTTATTTCGCGGGGAGTTGTGGTGGCGCAGCAATATCCATTATCCGCCAGTACATTGAGCAACAGGAAACACCGAGTTAGTTAAAAAACCGCGCCTTATATCCCCGACCTGAAGGACGGGGTTTTACGGTGCTTTGGATAAAAACTGCTAAATATGCTTTAATCATGAGCATAAATTTTAAAATTAATTAGGCAATTTATGTTCAATTATCCAGCAACATCCCATTTTGACGAAGAAAGTGAAACTTACGAGATTACTTATCGTGATTTTGACAATATACATGCAGTGGCATATACAGAAGATGATATTGAACTAGAAGCCTCAGATATTTTACATGTAGGACTTGAAGAGTTTATTTCGAGTAAAATGCCGATCCCTATGCCTTCTGAGCCTCAATCAGGGGATTTTATTGTGTATCTTCCCCCTATTAGTTGCTTAAAAATCGCATTACATAATGCCATGTTAACAACAAAAACTAAAAAGGCAGATCTGGCAAGAAAAATGAATCTAAATAGCGCCCAAATTGAGCGTTTACTCGATATCAATCAAACTTCAAAAATCGATAGCCTAGAGCAAGCGCTTTACCTATTGGGTTATCACATTGCTATATCTGTGCATAAACAGCGCTAGTTCGATATTTTCATCTAATAAAAAGGTGGCCATAATAATTTACGCCACCTCGCTATCATATAACTATAGAGTATACAGAATAGTATACAAAGTATGACTACTTATCATGATTAAAGTTGCTTACTCGCTAAGTATTTAGCGTGCTGAGTATAAATAGCAACGATATCTTCATTATAACCCACTAACCCTGCAACTTGGTTAACCATATCAATATGATCTTGCGCATAATCATCTTTTATCAATTTACCTAATCGCATACTCGAGCGACCAACTAAGCCGTCATTTTGTTTTTCAGTAAAGAATGTATTTAACACACGCATTGCCGCATGAGTAGGATCCAGTAGATTCCCCTTTTCCCCAGCAATTAATCCCTGAATATAGCTACCAAAACAGTAGTAATGAACCCCATTGACGATTTCATCACCTTCACCACCAGGGGTTTTAGGTAATGCCTGTGGGTATTTGTTATTAAATTCTGTGACTTGCTCTGTTGTTAAAGACTCTAATGCGGCAATAGCATCTTGAGGATCGCCTCTATGACCAGAAAATGTTGAGATAATAGTACCAAATGCATTTAATACTTTTTCGACAATATATTCTGGGATACTGTCTTTACGCATAATGCGTCGATATAAGTCGGCTATTTCTGAACCATGATTTACACCATTAATTGAAGTTACCGAAGCAACACTATCAGGATAATTAGCCGCAACGTAACGACAAGCTAATGGCCCTTGGCTATGACCTATAAAATTCACTTTTTTCGCTTGTGTCTCTTGTAAGAGAGTCTGGACAAATTGCCACAACTGCTTGCCACGCACTTCATTTGAATTAAAGGCAGAAAGAGAAGCGGTAAAAACTTGATGCCCATCTTGCCTTAAGGCATCTGCAATACCATAAAAGTAGGGAAAACCAACAATTTCATTAAAACCAGCTAAACCATGAACTAAAACGATAGGATATTTCGTTGACATACATCCACTCCTTGGGGTTAAAAACACTTAATTAAATTGCTAACATCCTATTAGCAAATGTTGAACTCATTAGATAAATTGCAATAAACAATATTATTGCAATTCTTTATTTGCTATCAGTTTGTTTAGAATAAGCCTTAAATTACGATCGTAAAGTACTATTTTCATTTTTCTCAATAATAAATATTAATTCGGCCATAATTAACATCCCTTCCACAATGCCTTCTGCTTTTTTGAGTTTTTTTCCGATATAAGTATCAGAGCATCGATGCGCTTGTGCTAATTGAATAAATGTTTGTCCAAATACATAGTAATCGACTAGTAATTCATAATCTTTTTTATGATTTTTTAGTAGTTTACTCATACATACCGAGACTATGATGCCTTGGCGATCAGTACAGGCTTTTCTTAATTTAACACGTATTGGCACATTTTCACGTTTATTTATTGTTAATGTATTGATATATAAATTATTATTTACAACCCATGAGCCCCAGGCTTCCATTAGTTTTGATATTTTTTGCATATAAACATCCTGTTTATCTTTCTAAAATACACTATATGA
>NZ_CAWQOK010000031.1:0-40174 GCF_963896075.1 Proteus sp. G4415 | reverse complement strand
TTAATCAAATAATTATAGCTAATTTAGCCGGTTTTTACGTACTAAAATTGCGTCTCTCATAAGCGACTATGATCCATATCAACTTTAGGAGTAAGACCCTTTGCTACTATTATTGCGTGCTATAATTATTCCAACATATAAGAGAGTGTTAGTATGAAAGCTGACAGCCCTTTTAATTTATTATCACCTGCTGATATGGCAAAAGTTGCCGATGATGCATGTTGTTATAAAGCAAACAAACATATCCCAACAACTTACTTATCTGCTTTTACTGCGGGAATGTTTATTTCAATTGCGTTTGTTTTTTATATTACAGCGACTACAGGCACCGCATCTGTTCCATTTGGTCTCGCTAAACTCGTTGGAGGAATTTGTTTCTCTTTAGGCTTAATGCTCGTGGTTGTTTGTGGTGCAGACTTATTCACTTCAACTGTACTCACCATTATTCCTAAAGCGACAGGACGTATTTCTTGGGCTAAGATGTTCGCTAATTGGATAAATGTCTATATTGGTAACTTTATTGGCGCCCTGTTCTTTGTTGCCTTAATGTGGTTTGCAGGTCAATATGCAGCAGCTAATGGGTTATGGGGTCTGAATGTATTACAAACTGCACAGCATAAAGTTGAGCACACCTTTATTGAAGCAGTTTGTTTAGGTATTTTAGCTAATTTAATGGTTTGTCTTGCAGTTTGGATGAGTTATGCAGGTCGAACTTTAATTGATAAACTCTTTGCACTTATTTTACCTATCGGTATGTTTGTGGCGAGTGGCTTTGAGCACAGTATCGCTAACATGTTTCTTATTCCTTTAGGTATTGTAATTAAGAATTTTGCACCGGCAGAATTCTGGACTACAGTAGGTGCATCACCAGAACAATTTTCAAATCTAACAGTATCAAATTTCCTCGTTGATAATTTATTGCCAGTCACTATCGGTAATATTATCGGCGGAGCAGTCCTAGTCGGTCTGGTATACTGGTTAATGCATCTGCGCGGCGATAAACATTAATCCGTGCAGTTATGACTGATTTCTTAAGTTCCATTGTAAAAAGGTAGAAGTATCATGTCTGATTTAAATGAAAAATTTGCTGAAGCATGGAAAGGTTTTTCTGAAGGTGAATGGCAGAACAATGTTAATGTTCGTGACTTTATTCAAAAAAACTATACTCCATATGAAGGCGACGAATCTTTCCTAGCAGGTTCCACTAAAGCAACTGATACACTTTGGGAACAAGTTATGGAAGGCATCAAAATTGAAAACCGCACTCATGCGCCGGTTGATTTTGATACTTCTGTTGCTTCAACTATCACTTCACACGATGCGGGTTATATCGAAAAAGATTTAGAACAAATCGTCGGTTTACAGACTGATGCACCTCTAAAACGTGCAATCATCCCATTCGGTGGGATCCGTATGGTTGAAAGTTCTTGCCACGCTTATAACCGTGAGCTAGATCCAGAGCTGAAAAAAATCTTTACTGAATATCGTAAAACACACAACCAAGGTGTATTCGATGTTTATACTCCAGACATCTTAAAATGCCGTAAATCAGGTATCTTAACTGGTCTGCCAGATGCTTATGGTCGTGGCCGTATCATCGGTGACTACCGTCGTGTTGCACTGTACGGTATCGAGTTCCTACGTAAAGACAAATTCGCTCAATTCACCTCTTTACAAGAAAAACTGGAAAAAGGTGAAGATCTGGAAATGACTATCCAACTGCGTGAAGAAATCGCAGAGCAGCACGCTGCATTAGGTCAAATCCAAGAAATGGCTGCGAAATATGGTTGTGATATTTCTCGCCCAGCTCAAAATGCGAAAGAAGCAGTACAATGGACTTACTTCGGTTACTTAGCCGCTGTTAAATCTCAAAACGGCGCAGCAATGTCCTTCGGTCGTGTATCTACTTTCTTAGATATCTATATCCAACGTGATCTCGATGCAGGTCTGTTGACTGAAGAACAAGCTCAGGAATTAATTGACCACTTAGTCATGAAATTACGTATGGTTCGTTTCTTACGTACTCCTGAGTATGATGAATTATTCTCTGGTGACCCAATCTGGGCAACAGAATCATTAGGTGGTATGGGTTTAGATGGTCGTACTTTGGTAACTAAGAATACTTTCCGTTTCTTAAATACCCTGTACACCATGGGTCCTTCACCAGAACCAAACATGACTATCCTATGGTCAGAACAACTGCCTATTAATTTCAAAAAATATGCAGCTAAAGTCTCAATCGATACTTCTTCAATCCAGTACGAAAATGATGACTTAATGCGTCCTGACTTCAACAGTGATGACTATGCAATTGCATGTTGTGTTAGCCCAATGGTTGTGGGTAAACAAATGCAGTTCTTCGGTGCTCGTGCAAACTTAGCTAAAACCTTACTGTATACCATCAATGGTGGTGTGGATGAGAAACTGAAAATCCAAGTAGGTCCAAAACACGCACCTATCATGGACGAAGTGTTAGACTTTGATACTGTGATGAACCGTATGGATCAATTTATGGATTGGTTAGCAACTCAGTATGTTACTGCACTGAATGTTATCCACTACATGCACGATAAATACAGCTATGAAGCTGCACTGATGGCACTTCATGACCGTGATGTATACCGTACTATGGCTTGTGGTATCGCAGGTCTATCTGTTGCGGCTGACTCACTGTCTGCTATCAAATATGCAAAAGTATCACCAATCCGTGATGAAAACGGTTTAGCCGTAGACTTCAACATTGAAGGTGAATACCCACAATTTGGTAACAACGACTCTCGTGTTGATGATATCGCTTGTGACTTAGTTGAACGTTTCATGAAGAAAATTCAGAAACTGCACACTTACCGTAACGCAGTGCCAACTCAGTCAATTCTGACCATCACTTCAAACGTTGTGTATGGTAAGAAAACAGGTAACACTCCAGACGGTCGTCGTGCTGGCGCACCATTCGGACCAGGTGCTAACCCAATGCATGGCCGTGACCAAAAAGGTGCAGTTGCTTCATTAACTTCAGTTGCTAAACTGCCATTTGCTTACGCGAAAGATGGTATTTCTTATACCTTCTCTATCGTACCTAACGCGTTAGGTAAAGATGATGATGTTCGTAAAGCAAACCTTGCAGGTCTGATGGATGGTTACTTCCATCATGAAGCGGATATCGAAGGTGGCCAACATCTGAATGTTAACGTAATGAATCGTGAAATGCTGTTAGAAGCAATGGAAGATCCTGAGAAATATCCTCAATTAACTATCCGTGTTTCTGGTTATGCAGTCCGTTTCAACTCATTAACTAAAGAGCAGCAACAAGACGTTATCACTCGTACATTCACTCAAACAATGTAATTTGATAACTCATGCATTTATTTACTGAGAAAGTAGATAAAATCGCTTAGAATAAAGGCCCCTACTTTGGGGCCTTTTTATCTAGACAGTTTTGGAGTAACCCTGTTATGTCCGTACTTGGTCGTATCCACTCATTTGAATCCTGCGGTACTGTTGACGGTCCCGGAATACGCTTTATTGTTTTCTTCCAAGGATGCCTAATGAGATGCCTCTATTGTCACAACCGTGACACATGGGATACTCATGGTGGGCAAATCGTCACAGTTGATGAATTAATGAAAGAGGCAGTGACTTATCGTCACTTTATGAATGCCTCTGGTGGTGGCGTTACAGCTTCTGGTGGTGAAGCTATCTTACAAGCAGAATTTGTACGTGATTGGTTCCGTGCTTGTAAAAAAGAAAATATCCATACCTGCTTAGATACTAACGGTTTTGTACGCCGTTATGATCCTGTCATCGATGAATTAATGGACGTGACTGATTTAGTCATGCTGGATTTAAAACAAGTGAATGATGACATTCACCAAAAACTGGTTGGTGTTTCTAACCAACGTACACTGGAATTCGCCCGCTATTTAGCTAAACGAGGCCAAAAAACCTGGATACGTTACGTAGTTGTGCCCGGTTGGTCTGATGATGATGATTCTGCTCATCGTTTAGGCGAATTTATAAAAGATATGAAAAATATCGAAAAAGTCGAGCTTCTCCCTTACCACGAATTAGGTAAACATAAATGGGTTGCTTTAGGAGAAGAGTATAAACTCGATGGTATTCATCCACCGTCAAAAGAGACGATGGAAAATGTTAAAGCAATTATTGCATCTTATGGTCATAAAGTGATGTATTAAGCTTTTATACACCCCCATTTTAAAAAGCAGTGCACAATGTACTGCTTTTTTTATGTAAAACTGCCATCAAGTTTTCCCCTCCCTGCGGCATGTTCTTTTGAGAAAGCGCCAGCCACTAAATTAAAAAATATTGTTTTCCATACCTCAAATAAAGATATTTTTAATAACGACCATTGCAGTTAATTATGACAATATAAAATTGTTACTCATTCTAATGGTCATTTAGAAGTTTCTAAGATTATCCTTAAGCATTCTTTAGTTTAATAGTATTGATTAATTACAAAATAAAAAGATATGATATGAATTATAAAAAGTTATATTTATAAACAATTAATTATTTTTAAGGCAGAGAAAAAAATGGAACAAGATAATAGTTCATCGCTTACGGAGCCAGAAGAGGTGTTTACGCCAGTTCCTCTACAAAGAGGTGCTTCAGGGGCAACCGAGTGGTTAGGTATTGGCTGGGATTTAGTTAAAGAGCGCTTTTTTATGTGGGTAGGCGCTGTAATTATTTACTTTCTTGTTAACTTAATTATCTCATCTATCCTTGGATTTATCCCACTTATTGGGCCGATTATCTCCCCGTTTATTTCAGCAGTATTAGTTGCCGGGCTTATGATGATAGCCCATCAGCAATATGAGACTGGTCAGCTAAATCTGGATAATTTATTTTCTGGTTTCCAGAACAAACGCTACCTTAGCATCATGGGTGCTTATGGTATTAGTGTGCTTATTATCTTAGCAGGCTTTATTTTAGCACTATTAATCAGTGGTTCATTATTGATGGAAGTTGCTCAAGCCGCTCTTAATGATGCACCAACCTACTATATTCAAGGCTTATTGGCTGATAACCTGACACCAATTACGTTTTCTTCTATCATTATTATCATTTTTAGCTTAATCAGTACTGCCTCTTATTGGTTTGCCCCTGCCTTAATTTTAGTAAATGACTATAAAGCTATCCCTGCCGTTAAAGCCAGTTTTATGGCGGTTAAAAACAACTTATTTGGTGGCTTTCTATTCTTTGTGCTGTTAAGCATCATTATTGGCTTGAGTATTATCCCATTTGGATTAGGCTTATTTATCACTATTCCACTCTCTTTTACTGCAATGTATGGATCATATCGCCATATTTTCTATCAGAAAAATATGGGTAATATGACTAATAACCATACTGATAACAATGACAATAATGGTGATGGTGGGAATAAAGTTTCTTTAAATAAAACCGCAGAATCGAATATCGGTAAATTAGTCAGTTAAATATTTTATAATTTTGGATAACCCAAAAACAGCCACCTATTTAATGGATGGCTGTTTTTTTATTAATATAACTTAGCTGGCAAATGGGCTTTTATTATCATAAGATTGATTAAATAATACATCAGAATTTAAGTAATGATAAATTTCGTCAACTATTTCTATCCCCTCTTTTTCGCTTCGCTGCGCTGCAAGCTGACTATTTTCCCCAGGATATAATACCCGTTCAAAACCTACTGCAGGCTTAATACTATGTAGCTCAGCCATTACTTGAGAAATGTGTTTTTTAAATAAATCAGCATCAGTGAAGAAAGCAGGATTAATCACAATGTGGAGCTGGCCTAATTCACGACCTTGTGTCAAATCATGATACATAGAGCTAACATGTTTACCAAAGGGTAATCCTAATAAAATACCGGACAATACATCGACCATCATCATCAAGCCATAGCCTTTTGGCCCCGCAATAGGTAATAAACCTTTTACTGCAAAGGGATCACAGGTTGGTTTGCCCGCTTCATCTACCGCCCATGTGTCAGGAATGTCACTATGTTTAGCCCGCGCATCGAGAATTTTACCCCATGCCTGCACCGTCGTCGCCATATCAAAGGTAATAGGTTTATCATCTGCACTCGGGGCTGAAAAAGCGATAGGATTAGTGCCATAATAAACTTCAGATCCACCAAATGGCACTACCATAGGATCCGATTGGCAAAGTGAAATACCAATCATTCCAGATGCAGAGGCTTGTTCTACAAAGTAGGATAACGCCCCACTATGACCAATACGTCTAACCCCAACAACAGCAATGCCTTTCTCTTGTGCCATATTAATCGCGTGCTCCATGGCCTGCTTAGCAGCAACATGTCCAGCACCATTATCACCATCAAAAATCGCACTACAAGGTCCTGTCTCTTGATAAGTAAACTTAGGATGCGTATTTGTTCCTCCCTTACTAATGCGCTCAGCATAATATTCCACACGTACAGCACCATGGGAATGAATTCCTTTCACATCAGCATGAACTAATACATCGGCAACAATGTCTGCATGGTTTTCATTCAGTCCTGCATTATGTAACTTATTTTTGATTAATTGGTGTAACTGCTGTTTAGAAATTATCATACAATAGGCTCTTTAGTAGGGTTCTAAATAAATAGAAACGTCATAAGATAATTGAAATTAACTTGAGCGATAATTTTAATGTAGCAGTATAGAGATGATCTGCTGTGATCAGTTTAACCAATAGCGAATTGCATTATATTTTTATTTAATCTCACTTATTTTAGTAAGAATTTTTTAATAATCATCTGTTTTTTCTGCACCTGATAACTGTTATTAAATAATATTAAGAGCAATAAAACGCTCTTTTATTAAAAAAATCATCAGTAAAAAACTACCTGCTATTATTTATTAATAATGTCACCCTTCATCTGTATTAAAGAGAAAAAATGATATGTTTCTTTTGATCATTTAAGTCCATTTAGGTAGTCTGTAATAACAATTATTATTTGTGGAATAAAGAATGATAAATAAAGAAATGTTAAAGAACCTAAAGTATTTTGAAAAAACACCATTGATTCATCATATTAATTATTCCCTAACTGAAGATGCTAAAAAAAATATACTAAACGGCTGGTTACCTGCATGTATGGAAGATAAATGGCTTTCATATAGTATAGAAAACTGTGTCTATGTTCATCGCAGTTGGAGTGGCCATTTAATGTATAAATTCACTATTGATAATAACACCATTGATTTTATAGAAATTGCAATGGACGATTTTGTTGATATGACAAATGAAAGAAAAATAGAAGTATTCTTCTCTTTGTTGCCTTACTTATCTCAACCTCATTGAAGTATTAGATACTGAAGCTAGTATATAGCCAGAATATAAAACATTAATAAAATTATACTCAGGTTAAAAGGTTAATAGAAATTACCACCACTAGTCTTTTGATGCTCTTTATACCATTAAAAAACCCCCTGTTTAATAGGGGGTTTTAATATTATAACCACTGAGTAATTAGGTTTTTATTAACCAATATACTCAAGGCCATTCATATAAGGACGTAAAACTTCTGGAATTTCAATACGACCATCAGCGGTTTGATAGTTTTCCATAATGGCGACTAAAGTACGCCCTACAGCTAAACCTGAACCATTTAAAGTGTGCACAAGTTGAGTTTTCTTGTCACCTTTAGCACGGAAACGTGCTTGCATACGGCGTGCTTGGAAATCCCAGCAGTTAGAGCATGAAGAAATTTCACGGTAGGTATTTTGTGCCGGTACCCACACTTCTAAGTCATAGGTTTTACGTGCACCAAAGCCCATATCACCTGTACAAAGTACCACTTTACGGTAAGGCAGATTGAGCAATTGCAACACTTTCTCTGCATGGCCAGTTAGCTCTTCTAATGCATCCATTGATTTTTCAGGATGTACAATTTGTACTAACTCTACTTTATCAAATTGGTGCATACGGATCAGACCACGTGTATCACGGCCATAAGAGCCCGCTTCTGAGCGGAAACATGGCGTATGTGCAGTCATTCGCAATGGTAGTTCGTCTTCTTCGAGAATAACGTCTCTAACCATATTGGTAACAGGTACTTCTGCTGTTGGGATCAGCGCATATTGGCTTTCAGACTCTTCTTCAAGTGGTTTGGTATGGAATAAATCACCACTGAATTTAGGTAACTGTCCTGTGCCATATAAAGTGGCATGGTTAACTAAATAAGGCACATACATTTCTTGATAGCCATGTTGTTCTGTATGCAAGTTCAGCATGAACTGGGCGATCGCGCGATGTAAACGTGCAATTTGACCTTTCATCACAACAAAACGTGAACCGGTGATTTTCACGGCAGATGGGAAATCTAAACCATCTGTAAGTTCACCTAGAGTAACGTGATCTTTTAATTCAAAGTCATAAGTCTTTGGTTCACCCCAACGAAATACTTCAACGTTCTCGCTGTCATCTTTACCATTAGGCACAGAGTCATGAGGCAGATTCGGTAAAGTTAACGCATAGTCACGAATGTCGGCTTGCAGTTTATCTAATTCCGCTTTTGCCGCTTCAAGTTTTTCACCTAATTGGTTAACTTCCTGACGAAGTGGCTCAATATCTTCACCACGCGCTTTAGCAGCACCAATAGACTTCGATCGGGAATTACGTTCTGCTTGCAGGGATTCTGTTTCAACCTGTAACACCTTACGGCGTTCTTCTTGTTGACGAATTTTTTCCACATCGAGGGTAAACCCCCTGCGAGCCAGTTTTTCGGCGACCGCGTCTAGCTCATTACGCAGTAGATTTGGATCGAGCATGCTTATCCTGTGCTTATTGATAGATTAATAAAAACCTTATCTCCTATCATTCTCTTGTTTACCTATCGCGAAGATACCTGAGATAAGGGGTAGTTAAAAAAATTACTAATGATTGAATAACCTTACCGCATCTTTACAATTTGCGATAGCGTTTTGTCACACTATTTTGATCTTGCTGAGAAAGCCAGTCTAATTTCTCAGCAAGCTTGATCTCTAACCCTCGATTAACAGGGTGATAATAACGCGTTTGTGCCATTTCAGCCGGAAAATAGACCTCTCCTGCCGCATAAGCATTAGGTTCATCATGAGCATAGCGATACTCTGCACCTAAGCCCATCTCTTTCATTAATTGCGTTGGCGCGTTACGTAAATGTGCAGGTACATCATAATCAGGTTTACTTTTCGCATCTGCCAGTGCGGCTTTATAAGCGGTATACACGGCATTACTTTTCGGCGCACAAGCAAGATAAACAATCGCTTGTGCTATCGCACGTTCACCTTCTGCAGGGCCTACCCGCGTAAAGCAATCCCATGCAGCGATGGCAACTTGCATAGCACGCGGATCTGCATTACCGACATCTTCTGAAGCAATAGCCAGTAAGCGACGAGCAACATACAGTGGATCTCCCCCCGCAGTGATGATACGAGCATACCAATAAAGTGCTGCATCAGGTGCCGAGCCACGTACTGATTTATGCAAAGCAGAGATAAGATCGTAAAATCGATCACCTTTATTATCAAAACGGGCGCTACGTTCACCACTAATTTCTTTTAGTAATTCCGCTGTTAGTGTTCGTTTGCCTTGGCTATCGACTTCTGCCATATCAGCCATCATTTCAAGCAGGTTGAGTGAACGGCGCGCATCGCCATTGACTAATTCAGCAATCATTTTGCGTGTATTATCAGGTAAAATAATATTACGCCCACCTAATCCACGTTCAGTATCATCTAATGCTTGCTGTAATACCTGTTCAATGTCTGTTTCTGTCAATGAGCGTAGCAGGTAAACTCGTGCACGTGATAGCAGTGCCGAATTTAATTCAAAAGAAGGGTTTTCCGTTGTTGCACCAATAAAAGTGATAGTGCCATCTTCAATATGTGGCAAAAAAGCGTCTTGTTGGCTTTTATTAAAACGATGAACTTCATCAACAAATAGGATGGTTCTACGCCCCGCATTTCTATTTTGGTGCGCTATGTCAATGGCGGCCCTGATCTCTTTGATCCCTGACGTCACCGCAGAAAGTCTTTCTATATCCGCTTGGGCATAGCGCCCGATAATTTCAGCTAATGTGGTTTTTCCTGTACCCGGAGGTCCCCATAAGATCATTGAATGCAATTGGCCTGCTTTTATCGCCCGTGGTAGCGGTTTACCTTCAGCGAGTAGATGCTTCTGCCCAATATACTGTTCTAATGTTTCAGGCCGCATTCTCGCGGCCAGAGGTTGAAATTCATTTTGTGAAAAGTCGAGTGATAAATTACTCAAAATAGCCTCACTAGCGTTGGTCATCCACCGTCACACCCGCGGGTGGTGTAAAGCGGAACGCTGATGCATCAATGGGGGCGACCTTTTGTGCCGTTAATTGGTATTGGCTGACTTGCCCATCTTGCTCTGTAGCCGCAAATTGTTGGATTTGACCATTAGGTGAAACGGTAATAGAAAAGTGCTTTAAATTGTTCTCTGTTTTAGGGGTTAATTCAAAGCGATCACCATTTTGCTTAACATCGTAATTTTGCCATTCTTTACTATCATTACGCGCAATCAACATAAAAGGGGTATTCGTTGTGGCACTCTCTAACCAAGTTGCCGTCACTTGTTCGACAAATGGGTTATAAAACCACAATGTTTTACCATCAGAAATTAGTGTGCTCTCATCCGGTGCCGTCATTTGCCAATTAAACAGATCAGGACGCTGTACTTTTAAATGTCCTTCCCCTTTTTGAATTAACGCACCTTCGTTACTGGTCACCGTTTGACTAAAGTTAGCCTGAAAGCTATTCACTTTATTAAGACGTTGTTGTAAGTCTTGACGAGCATCCGCCCAAGCGGCTTGGCTACCAAACAACGCGATAGCACAGACTGTGAGTAATACTTTTTTCATTCAACACGCCTCTGACTGAGATTACGCCGACATCATGTCGGCGTATAAGTTATAGTGATATTTATTAGATTATCATGCTGATTTAAGCGCTGATAACTCTGTTTTCAAGATATTACATTTCTGCTGGCGGTGGTGATAATACATCACGCGTATTATTGTGATTAGGTGCACTGACAATACCCTGCATCTCCATCTGCTCAACAATTCTAGCTGCACGGTTATAGCCTATTCTAAATTGACGCTGTACACCGGAAATGGAGACTCGCTGTTTTTCAACCACAAATTCTACGGCCTGATCAAATAGCGGATCAAGCTCTTCACCATCATCATAACCACCACCATTGCCACCTTCGCCTTCTTCACCACATTTGGTAATGGCTTCAATATATTGAGGTCGGCCACGTGCTTTCCAGTCTGTTGCAACCGCATGTACTTCATCATCGCTGACAAATGCACCATGTACACGCTCTGGCATATAGCCATTAGGGGCATAAAGCATATCACCCATACCTAACAAGGATTCGGCACCACCTTGGTCTAAAATAGTGCGCGAGTCGATTTTACTCGATACGGTAAATGCGATGCGACTTGGAATATTCGCTTTAATTAAACCAGTAATAATATCCACTGAAGGGCGCTGAGTGGCTAATACTAAGTGAATTCCCGCCGCACGTGCTTTCTGTGCTAAGCGAGCAATTAATTCTTCCACTTTTTTACCCGCGGTCATCATTAGATCAGCAAACTCATCGACGATGACCACAATATAAGGCTCTTTTTCTAACATAGGCAACTCAGGTGCCATGCTGTCAGAAGGTTTCCATAGTGGATCTGGAATTGGACGCCCCATGGCTTCCGCTTCTTTAATTTTTTCGTTATAGCCCGCAAGGTTACGTACCCCTAATGCGGACATTAATTTATAACGGCGTTCCATTTCTGCGACACTCCAGCGCAAAGCACTCGCAGCATCTTTCATATCTGTGACCACTTCGGTTAACAGATGCGGAATACCTTCATAAACCGATAATTCCAACATTTTCGGGTCAATCATAATAAAGCGTACATCTTCTGGCTTCGCTTTATAGAGAATGCTGATGATCATCGCATTCACCCCAACAGATTTACCCGAACCTGTAGTACCAGCAACCAGTAAGTGAGGCATTTTAGCCAAGTTAGCAACCACAGGTTGCCCACCGATATCTTTCCCTAATACCACAGTTAATGGTGAACGACTGTCACGGAATGCATCACTATCTAATAGTTCACGCATATAGACGGTTTGGCGTTTTTTGTTTGGTAACTCAAGCCCAACATAAGGTTTGCCCGGTATAACTTCAACAATACGCACTGCCGTCGTGGAAAGTGAACGTGCTAAGTCGCGGGATAGATTTGAAATACGTGCAGCTTTTACACCAGGCGCTAGCTCTAGCTCAAAACGGGTGATCACCGGGCCCGGTGAAATACCAACCACTTTTGCTTTAACACGGTAGTCATTTAAACGCGCTTCAATTAACTTACCAATACGCTCAAGCTCAAACATATCAACAGGTTCATCATCCATAGGAGGAGAGGTTAATAAGTCAAGTGATGGCATTGGTGTTGTCGGTTTTTGTAACGGCCTATCATTGCGCATTAATAACGGATGAATTAATGACTGTTGCTGTTGCTGTTGCTGTTGCTGTTGCTGTTGCTGTTGCTGTTGCTGTTGCTGTTGCTGTGCAAAATGTTGAGCCATCTGTGCTTGAGGCTCAATAGGTGTTTGCCCTACAGAAGATACAGAAGATACTGGCTCTGCAGGGGTTACCATCGGCGTAAAAACAGGCTCTGCAGGCTCTTCATCTAACAAATCATCCACCGGTGATAACGAGCCTAATGCATCAAGATTTTCTTGTAACTCGATAGTCGGTGTGTATTCCTCTTCTTCATCATCACGAGGTGATACTTGTAAGAATGCATCACTGTTAGGATAAAGAGTGCTGTTATCAGTCTGTTGAGTAACAGGGGTAGATTGAGACGCAAAAGAGTGCTGAATATGGGGATGATACCCTTGTGCCGAGGCTGACGTCTCGGATGCTCCAGTCGTGACTGATGGCAATACCTCGTCATCTTCATCCTGTAAAACATCCTCACCGTAGCGTTCTTGCAGTTGTTGCTTAAACTGCTCAGCGAGGTGTTGTTCATACTCATCACTCTCCTCTTCTGTTTCTTGCGCAGAAAAGGTATGGGTATCAATGAAAGGTTGATTATCAGACTCGTCATACTCGTCATAGGTTGACTGCGAGCTAGATGTCGCTGATGACATCGTGATGGTTGGCTCAACATTTTGTGTTGCTGATGTATCCTCACCATAGCGCTCACGTTGTTGCTCAAGAAATTGCTGACGTAACGATTGTTCGAAATTAGCCTGCTCTTGTATATCCGCTAAATCGTCTTCATGATCTTGTTGAAGCGCTTCTTCACGGCGGCGTAATTCCGCCTCACGTTGTGATGGGATACGAATACCATAAAGCTCTCGACGCGTTGGTAATCGTACCGGATTTGGTCGAGGTAATTCAGGCCCTAATCCTTGTTTAACTTGTGCACCGTGACTGACTATTGCTGCTGTTGCCACACTGGCAACACCGGCGGCTGTTTGAGTTAATGAAGCTGAATTGCTATCTGTTGATGTAGCAGATGGCGTAAATAATGATGCACTATGGTCGCTATTATCCGCCGCTGTTTTTTGCGAGACAATTGACGCTTCGTTTGTCTCAATAGGTTTGTTTTCCGTCAGTGGCATGGTTGTCGGTACTTCTTCTGTCACGACACTATTGTCTGCCATAGAATCAGAGGAATGCGCTTGTTGCTTAAGAAATGCCGATGGTATTTCAAAGCGATAGTGTTCAGGTTCAGGCTCAGTGACTGGGCTAGCGTCATGAGTAGCCATAATGGATGGCGGTGTTACTTCTGCATCATGGGTTGTGGCATGCGTCGGTTGTTGATTATCAACAATATGCTCTGCCCGCTCTTTGCTCTCGTGCGCCTCAGCGATAACTGTCTCTGTGGCTGAAATCGTTGGGGTTGCAGATCCGCTAGCAACTTCTGAAGTTTCAGTTATATCATCATGTTGTGGCGTGATCGCCATTTCTTGCTGACGCGCTAACTCAAGGGCGGAAGGTGCAGAAAAGAGAATATCATCACTATCTGGTTCTATTTGCGCAGAAAGTTGATGTTCTGGCTGGGTGTTGTTATCCACCAGCACCTCGGGATCTGCCTGAATAGGATCGGCGGGTTCTTCATAATCATCATAGTCAATATCTTTTTGACCACGATTAGTAATAAAAGCAACCGCACCTAAGATAACCGCACCAATCTTTTCGGTAATCGTCAGCCATGACCAGCCAGTAAATAGCGTAAAGCCTATCGCCCATACTGATAGTAGCGCCAGTGTTGCACCTAGCATATTAAACCAAGGTAGCAATGCCTTGCTAAATAAGCTACCAATCACCCCACCAGAGCTAAAATTGTAGATATCATCAAAATTAAGATCAGCTAACGCACAAGATGTAAGAACCAGAGCCAAGGCACCAATTGTACGTAATGCAAGGGAGAAAAAATCTGTGTATTCACGATTTTTTTGATGACGTAATGCATTCCAGCAACCAAATACCACCACAATAGGGATTGCATAAGCGAGCAAGCCAAATGCTGAAAAAAGGATATCAGCAAGCCATGCACCAATATTGCCACCTAAGTTTTGAATAGGTTCATTCCACGTGGTTTGTGACCAACTCGGATCGGCTGGATGGAAGCTCAGTAAAGAAATCATTAAAAAGATAGCACCAATGCCTATCAAAATAAGAAGGGCTTCCCAAATACGACGGCGGTTACTTATCTTAGTAAAACGAATATTTTTATCTTCTGTATATTCCTGGCTCAAAGAGGGCTCTCCAGGTTTCACTTAAGGTTTAAACGGAACAACGCTGAGATAACCCAGCGTTGAAACTGTATACATAAACAGGAGTGTACCTAACTTTATCCTGTTTTGCACTAACCTATTAGCAGGCTTAGCGTGTTTTAATCACTAGGCGATTGCTTTGTTTTACTTCTTCCATCACCACATAAGTGCGGGTGTCGTTTACACCAGGAAGACGTAATAGCGTTTCGCCTAATAATTTACGATAAGCAGACATATCAGGTACACGAGTTTTCAACAGATAGTCAAAGTCACCAGAAACTAAATGACATTCTTGGATCTCTTCAAGTTTTTGAACAGCCATATTAAATTGTTCAAAGACATCTGGTGCACCACGGTTTAATGTGATTTCCACAAATACCAACAGAGATGCATCTAGGTAATGGGGGTTTAATAGCGCAGTATAACCAGAAATAAATCCTTGGCGTTCTAATCGGCGTACACGCTCTAAACATGGAGTTGGTGATAAACCAACGCGTTTAGACAGCTCAACGTTTGAGATACGACCATCTTTCTGAAGCTCATTTAGAATATTCCGGTCTATTCTATCAAGATCTTTACCCGGACGTTTTTTATTATCAATCATCTCTATACTCTCTTTCTCTTTTTCTCTTACTTTATTTTCCTATACCCATACCTGTACACCTTCAGCATCATATTGAGACCTCGGTATCAAACGGTCAGAGCAAACTACCAATCTATTTTTATTTAATGCCAGATAAAACAATCATTTTATCCAAATTCTTATCTATTCATCTTGCAAAAGCACTATCCTATACCCTGTCTGTCTAAAAATAATACCTATTACGTCTGAGGATAATTATCTTTTACAGTCATGTTTTCGCAAATGTACAGCGGATTGTCAAAGCAAATGAGCAAAAATCAGAACAAGGCGCTATGTTATTGTCTATATATGCAAGATAAACAGCAATTGTAAAGCAAAATGTTTCAGGTTAATTCGATGATGTTAACGCAATATAACTCTATAATTATTAAACTATATTACTATTAACTATTGCTAAAATAGTTAAAATATTATCGCTATTTCCCTTTCTTGGCTTTTTTTAACGTCTTATTTCTCCTACAATCGCTCAATTCGCATCAAGCCTAATCAAAGATGAGGTATCCATGAGCACCATCAAACATAGCAAACTTATTATTTTAGGTTCAGGTCCTGCCGGCTATACTGCAGCAGTTTATGCAGCACGAGCTAACCTAGAACCCGTGCTGATTACGGGTGTTGAAAAAGGAGGACAGCTCACTACCACAACTGAAGTTGAAAACTGGCCTGGCGACCCTGAAGGATTAACTGGTCCTGGTTTAATGGATCGCATGTTTCAGCACGCTGAAAAATTTAATACCGAGATTATCTCTGACCATATCAACAAAGTCGATCTGAAAAACCGACCTTTCCGCCTATTTGGTGATGAACAAGAATATACTTGTGATGCCTTGATCATTGCAACAGGGGCATCAGCACGTTATATCGGTTTACCTTCTGAAGAAGCATTTAAAGGCCGTGGTGTTTCTGCCTGTGCAACCTGTGATGGCTTTTTCTATCGTAACCAGAAAGTTGCTGTTGTCGGTGGCGGTAATACTGCCGTAGAAGAAGCACTGTATTTAGCAAATATCGCCTCAGAAGTGCATCTAATCCACCGCCGCGATTCATTCCGCTCTGAAAAAATCTTAATTGACCGTTTAATGGACAAAGTTAAGAATGGCAATATCATTTTGCATACCGATCGTACCTTAGATGAAGTGTTAGGTGATGATATGGGTGTCACTAAAGTGCGCTTAAAAGATACGAAAAGTGATAAAACCGAAGAGCTAGAGGTCATGGGCGTCTTTATTGCTATTGGTCATAGCCCTAACACGGCAATTTTTGAAGATCAATTAGCCTTAGATAACGGTTACATTAAAGTTCAATCCGGTACGCAAGGCAATGCTACCCAAACATCTATTGAAGGTGTTTTTGCCGCAGGTGATGTAATGGATCATATTTATCGTCAAGCCATTACCTCAGCTGGTACAGGTTGTATGGCTGCTTTAGATGCAGAACGTTACTTAGACGCACTAAAATCTAACTAAAATCCTCACTTCCTTTCAAGGCGCTATTTCAGTAGCGCCTTTTACCATGTAACATACTAGCTTGGTCGTTAAAGAGTAATCATTATTATTCTTGGCGTTTTTGATACTTTGTATCTCACCTGCAGATTTGAATCTTTTCTCATGGATAAAACTAAACAAAATGAATTGGTTCGATGGCTGAAACAGCAAAGTGCTCCAGCCCGCCGTTGGTTACGGCTATCAATGATTTTAGGGGTAGTCAGTGGTTTATTAATTATTGCGCAAGCATGGTTATTAGCCATTCTACTACAAGCGTTCATTATGGATGGGCTAAGTCGTGATACACATACTACTACTTTCCTTATCCTTATCAGCATCTTTATTTTACGCGCTGTCGTGATGGCGATACGCGAACGTGTAGGCTATCGCTGTGGTATGGCGGTCAGACAGCAAATTCGCAAAATAGTACTTGATAGACTTGAAGCGCTAGGCCCTGTATGGGTCAAAGGCAAGCCCGCAGGAAGTTGGGCAACGATTATTCTAGAACAAATAGAAGATATGCAAGATTACTATGCGCGTTATCTGCCGCAAATGTATCTCGCCTCTATTGTACCTTTGCTGATTCTTATTACCATTTTTCCTATTAATTGGGCCGCAGGATTAATTCTTTTTGTCACAGCTCCTCTTATTCCTTTATTTATGGCGTTAGTTGGCTTAGGCGCCGCAGATGCTAACCGGCGTAATTTTCTTGCCTTAGGTCGCTTAAGTGGCAACTTCCTTGATAGATTACGTGGTTTAGATACATTGCGCCTATTCAACCGTGGTGATGCAGAAGTAAAACAGATAACGGATGCAACGGAAGACTTTCGTAAGCGAACCATGGAAGTGCTACGTATGGCATTTCTCTCTTCTGGCGTATTAGAATTCTTTACCGCCGTATCCATTGCGGTCGTCGCGGTCTATTTTGGTTTTTCCTATCTTGGAGAATTGAGCTTTGGTGATTATGGGTTAGGCGTGACGTTATTTTCTGGTTTTTTAGCCCTGATCCTTGCCCCTGAGTTTTTCCAACCATTACGCGACTTAGGCACCTATTATCATGCTAAAGCTCAGGCGGTAGGTGCAGCTGGCTCTTTGGTTGAGTTTTTAGAAGCCGAAGGTGAACAGCCCCAATCTACGGGTAATCAAACTATTAATACCGACCAAGGTATTGAAATAGTTGCCCAACAATTAGAAATCTTGTCACATCAAGGAGCCAAACTGGCAGGCCCTCTTAACTTTACCATTCATCCCAAACAGCGTATTGCACTGGTCGGGCAAAGTGGCGCAGGTAAGAGTTCATTACTTAATGTATTGTTAGGTTTTTTACCTTATCGTGGCTCATTAACCGTCAATGGTGTTGAGTTAACTCAACTCTCTCCACAGGCATGGCGCCAATGTATCAGCTGGGTGGGACAAAACCCTAACTTACCAGAGCAAACCCTGCTGGATAATATTCGTTTAAGTGATCCGAACGCCAGTGAAGCGAAGATAAATCAAGCTATTGAAAAAGCTTATGTAAGTGATTTTATTAACGAATTACCGGATGGTTTAAACACCATTATTGGTGATAATGCTGCCCGTCTTTCTGTTGGTCAAGCCCAACGTATTGCGGTAGCTCGCGCCCTTTTATCACCTTGTCACTTTTTATTATTAGATGAGCCAGCAGCAAGTTTAGACTCTCACAGTGAACAGCGCGTTATGCAAGCGCTTAATGAAGCTTCATTACATCAAACGACGCTGTTGATTACCCACTTATTAGAAGAAACGATGGAATATGATCAGATTTGGGTAATGGAAAAAGGGCAAATCATTGAAACTGGGACTTATCAGTCACTCAGTCAACAACATGGTGCCTTTGCTCGTCTTCTTGCTCATCGTAAAGAGGAACTTTGATCATGAGAGTACTGCTTCCTTTTCTCGCGTTATACCGTCGTCACTGGTTTATGCTGTTACTGGGTATTTTGTTGGCAATTTTAACATTATTAGCCAGTATCGGCCTTTTAACACTTTCTGGCTGGTTCTTAGCGGGCACGTCATTAGCGGGTTTTGCGGGCATTTATAGTTTTAACTATATGTTACCCGCTGCTGGGGTACGAGGTGCGGCAATATTTCGTACTGCGGGGCGTTATTTTGAGCGTCTTGTCAGTCATGATGCCACCTTTCGTGTACTCTCACACTTGCGTGTTTTCACTTTTAAGAAAATTTTACCGCTCTCTCCTGGGGGGATCGCCCGTTTTCGTCAAGGTGAATTACTTAACCGTTTAGTAGCTGATGTTGAAACCTTAGATCACCTTTATATCCGGGTGATCTCACCGATAATTGCCGCCTTTGTGGTTATCATGACCATTATGTTTGGGCTTGGGCTTATTGATGCTCGCTTAGCAAATACGCTAGGTGGTATTATGCTCACCCTGCTGGTGGTATTACCTTTTGTATTTTATTATGCCGGAAAGCCCATTGGTCGTGATCTCACAGACCTAAGAGGGCAATATCGCACCGTACTCACCAGTATGTTACAAGGGCAAGCTGAATTAACAATTTTTGGCGCCCTTCCCCGCTTTAGACAAAATTTAGCACAACTTGAAGCACGCTGGCTGCGCCGTCAAGCACAACAAGCTAACTTAACTGGTTTATCTCAATCGCTAATGATTTTGGCCTCGGGATTAACCGCCACACTGATTTTATGGTTAGCTGCCGATGGTATTGATGCCCACTTTATGCCAGAAGCACTCATCGCTCTCTTTACTTTCTGTGCATTAGCGGCATTTGAATCGCTCGGCCCGGTGACTGTCGCATTTCAACATTTAGGGCAAGTCATGACATCGGCTACGCGTATTACGCATTTAATTGAGCAACAACCCGATGTCTCCTTCCCAGCCCAAGGGGGAGAGATAAAACCGAGCGCCTCATTAACACTACGGGATGTCTGCTTTACCTATCCTAATCAACCCATGCCTGTGATCAATCATGTTGATCTCACCATTGAAGCAGGACAACATGTGGCATTACTGGGTAAAACGGGTTGTGGTAAATCAACACTCTTACAATTAGTCAATCGCGCATTCGATCCCTCTCAGGGCGTGATCACATTAAATCATTTATCTCTTGCTGATTATGATGAAGCGACATTACGTTCAATGATGTCTGTTGTACCTCAACGTGTGCATGTTTTTAGCCATACTTTAAGAGAGAACTTAATTATGGCAAAAGAAGATGCGACAGATGAAGAGCTTACTCATGTTCTACGCCAAGTTGGTCTTGAACAACTGGTCGAAAATGATGAAGGTTTAAATGCATGGATGGGTGATGGTGGAAGACAGCTTTCTGGAGGCGAACAACGACGTTTAGGGCTGGCAAGAGCCATACTCCATAATGCACCACTTATCTTACTTGATGAGCCAACAGAAGGTCTTGATGCAGATACAGAGCAACAGATCCTCGCACTATTACAGCAACATTGCCAAGGCAAAGCGGTATTAATGATCACCCACCGGCTTTCTGGGTTAGATAAAATGGATAAAATTTGTGTGATGGATGGCGGTCACATTGTCGAAACTGGCACGCATCGTCAGTTATTACAACAGCAAGGTCAGTATGCTAAATTTCATCAAAGACAAGCATTGTTAATGCTACATGATGAGGCGTAATATGCCGTTGTTTCAATTAGATGAACACGATGTGACTTTTCCTGCCCCCCATTTGGCTTTAAAAGAGCCAAGTGGGTTATTGGCAATTGGCGGCGATATTTCCCCTGCTCGTTTGAAAGAGGCTTATCAAACGGGGATTTTCCCTTGGTATACACCCCATGAAACGCCGTTATGGTGGTCACCCGATCCCCGAGCCGTCTTACCCGCAGGAACATTGCATATTGGTCGTACGTTACGTAAGTTTTTACGCCAAGCGCCTTATACCATCACCTTAAATCAGGCATTCTCTGATGTCATTGAGGCCTGTAGTGTACGTGATGAGGGAACTTGGATAGGCCCTGATATAAAAAACGGCTATCGGGCATTGCACCAACAAGGAGAAGCCCATTCGGTAGAAGTTTGGGAGGGCGACGAATTGGTCGGTGGTTTATATGGAGTTAACGTTGGTGCCGTTTTCTGCGGTGAATCAATGTTTAGTCGTCGAAATAATGCTTCTAAATGTGCCTTTGTTGCTTTTTATAACCATTTTCTGCGTTATGGGGGTCAACTATTTGATTGCCAAGTGTTAAACTCTCATACGGCAGCATTAGGTGCGATAGAAATTGCCAGAGATCGCTATTTAGAGGCGCTATCTCGTTGGAAAAAGGTGATTATTGATAAAAAGTGTTGGTATCAGCAATCGTTGGAATTATAATCACCACTCGTTTTTGTAAAGCCCATCAGATTTTAAATAGAATTTCACTGCTGTGGTCTATACAAAAATTCATCTTGTACATCCAAAGTGTGGTTTGGATGTTGTTATTTTATTGCAATAAATACCGCACAATAAAGAATTATGACTTGTGTTATTAACCTTGTTTTTCAGCAACTAAAACACAAGTAACGGTAAGGAATATTAACTTGTTAGCAAAGCAAACATCTTTGTTAACCAATAACATTCCTTTACATAGGACAATATTTTCGGCATTATCTTGCCGTTTAAAAAATATGGTTATTAAAACTTAGAGGATTAGATGGCCAAAGAAGACAACATTGAAATGCAAGGCACTGTACTGGATACTCTGCCAAACACGATGTTCCGTGTAGAATTAGAAAACGGACACGTCGTTACCGCTCATATTTCAGGAAAAATGCGTAAAAACTATATTCGTATCCTGACAGGCGACAAGGTTACCGTTGAGCTGACCCCATATGACCTGAGCAAAGGCCGTATCATCTTCCGTAGCCGTTGATCCCAATCCATTCTCTCCCGCAATATCATCATTTCGGGTGAAAAAAAACACCACAGGCAAAGCATGAATTGATGCTGACCTGTGGTGTCTGCTTTTTAGCCTAAGATAAACCGCTATTATTAAATAACGGTATCTTCTTTTTTAGCCAATTTTTCTTGGCTAGTAAATTGATACTGTAATTTATTTTCTTGGTCATTTAAGGTCACAGAAACCGAGCCACCATTAACTAACGAGCCAAACAGAATTTCATTGGCTAATGGTTTTTTCAGATTTTCTTGAATTACGCGCGCCATAGGTCTTGCTCCCATTGCTTTATCGTAACCTTTATCACTTAACCATTGGCGAGCTTCTTGACTTACCTCTAGCGATACCCCTTTATCATCCAATTGAGCTTGTAACTCGACAATAAATTTATCGACCACCATAGCAATAATATCGGCTGATAGCGCATTAAACCAAATAATGCTATCTAAACGGTTACGAAACTCTGGGGAAAACGCTTTTTTGATTTCAACCATGGCATCAGTGCTATGATCTTGTTCAGTAAACCCTATCGATTTACGTTGCGTTTCATGAACACCCGCATTGGTTGTCATCACCAAAATCACATTACGAAAATCAGCTTTACGGCCATTATTATCAGTAAGTGTTCCGTTATCCATCACTTGTAGCAGAATGTTAAACACATCAGGATGTGCTTTTTCAATCTCATCAAGTAACACTACAGAATAAGGGTTTTTAATCACCGCATCTGTGAGTAATCCACCTTGATCAAAACCAACATAACCAGGAGGTGCCCCAATTAAACGGCTTACCGTATGTCGTTCCATATATTCAGACATATCAAAGCGCAGTAGCTTAATATTAAGCGCTTTCGCCAACTGGACCGTTACTTCTGTTTTACCCACCCCAGTAGGTCCGGCGAATAAGAAAGAGCCAACCGGCTTATTCTCTTGCCCTAAACCTGCTCGGCTCATTTTGATAGATTCAGCCAAGGCATGAATAGCTTGATCTTGACCGAACACCAACATTTTTAATTGGTTATCCAGATTTTTTAGCATTGACTTATCACTGCTAGAAACCGTTTTTTCTGGAATACGGGCAATTTTTGCTACTACCGATTCAATATCAGAGACATTAATCGTCTTTTTACGTTTACTTGGTGCAATTAAACGGGTTTTCGCACCGGCTTCATCAATAACATCAATGGCTTTATCAGGAAGGTGTCTATCAGTAATGTATTTAACCGATAAATCAACAGCTGCCTGAATTGCCTTATTGGTATAACGCACATCGTGATGTGCTTCATACTTCTGACGCAATCCCTTAATAATCAATACGGTTTCATCTGCCGAAGGCTCAATTACATCAATTTTTTGGAAACGACGAGCCAAGGCGCGATCTTTTTCAAAGATCTGACTAAATTCTTGATAAGTGGTTGAACCAATCACACGAATACGACCACTTGATAATAGTGGTTTAATTAAGTTAGCGGCATCAACTTGTCCACCAGAGGCGGCACCAGCACCAATGATGGTATGAATTTCATCGATAAATAAGATACTTTTTTCATCTTTTTCAAGTGTTTTCAATAACGCTTTAAAGCGTTTTTCGAAATCACCACGATATTTGGTTCCTGCTAATAAAGATCCAATATCAAGAGAATAGAGCGTACAGCCTTTCATCACATCAGGCACATCATTTTGTTCAATACGCCATGCAAGCCCTTCTGCAATTGCCGTTTTACCGACACCCGATTCACCGACCAGTAATGGGTTATTTTTACGTCGACGACATAAGACTTGTATCGTTCTTTCTAATTCCGCTTGACGGCCGATAAGTGGATCAATTTTACCCTGACGCGCCAACTGGTTTAAGTTAGTGGTAAAATTATCCATGCGATCATCGCCTTGTGGCATCTCTTGTTGAGATTGTGCATTTATATCGCCCATATCAGACTGATCATCACTGTTTTGTTGATCATCTTTTAAAATGCCATGAGAGATAAAATTAACCACATCAAGACGGCTAACATCATGTTTACGTAGTAGATAAGCGGCGTGAGACTCTTGCTCACTAAAAATCGCCACTAGCACATTGGCACCGGAAACTTCATTTTTACCTGAAGATTGTACATGGAACACAGCACGTTGTAATACACGTTGGAAACTCAAGGTTGGCTGTGTTTCTCTATCGACATGCTCGGGTAAAATAGGTGTCGTTTTACGAATAAAGATTTCAAGCTCTTCGCGTAAGACTGCTAAATCGACTTTACAAGCTTCCAATGCTTCACGCGCCGATTTGTTACTTAATAGCGCCAGCAACAGGTGCTCTACAGTCATAAATTCGTGTCTGTTATCACGGGCTTTCGCGAATGCAATGTTAAGACTAAGCTCTAATTCGTGATTAAGCATAAGCACCTCCTCCTTAAAAGACTCACCGGACTACGCTTTTTCCAGTGTACACAAAAGTGGATGGCCATTCTCTCTGGCGTATTGATTCACTTGTGCAACTTTAGTTTCAGCGATATCCGCACTATAGACACCACACACTCCCTTCCCTTTATGATGAACGTCCAACATAATTTGTGTGGCTTTTTCTTCGTTAAGAAAAAAATACATTGTTAATACTTCTACAACAAAATCCATGGGGGTGTAATCATCATTATTCAAGATCACCTTATACATCGCAGGTGGCTCATTTAACTGAGAGACCTTCTCCCCTAGTGTAGTTTCTGTTAAAAAATCAAACTGACCCATTGTTATGTGTTACTCATTGGTTTGTTAAACGTCACGACTCACTATGACATTCAGTTTACCATCTCATAGGAAAGTCTGCCTATCAACGGTTTTTTATTAACTCTTTTTCTACCAAAATAAATAACAAAGCGTTAGCTACATCAAAGTTTCACCTACTCGGAACATTTTCTTGCTCATCTCCCCCTTGACGATTGAAACAATTAATTAGAGTATGTTTTATGAACAGCTCAGTAAATATACTGAAAGTAATGTTAAGTAAATAAAGACAAGTATATGAGAGAAGCTAAGTATGGAGACAGGTACAGTTAAGTGGTTTAACAACGCTAAGGGTTTTGGTTTCATTACCCCTGCCGCAGGTGGCGAAGATATTTTTGCCCATTATTCATCAATAAGAATGGAAGGCTACCGCACACTGAAAGCGGGTCAGAAAGTTAATTATAGCACAATAAAAGGACCTAAAGGGGATCATGCTGATCTTATCATTCCTATTATCGAATAATGGTTAAGTAAGTATGATGTGGATAATATTTTATCCGCTCTCGCCCCTTATTTCGTCCATTTTCACACTTTAAACAGAAAATGACGCTCACATTATCATACCAATAAAAGCCCTTATCTTTGAAAGATAGGGCTTTTGATCTTTTATAGACTACCGCTATTTTACTCTCTCGCTAAGGCATCAATAGGGTTCATTTTGGCCGCATTTCTCGCCGGTAAAAAACCAAAAATAACCCCAATTGCTGTAGAGCAAGCAAAAGCACTTATCAGTGCCGTGGGCTGGAACACAAAATGCCAATTGGGTAGCATCATGCTGGCAAACATAGCAATCGCAAATGAGAGGCTAATACCTAATAATCCTCCCACCAAACACACCAGTACTGACTCAATTAAAAATTGTTGCATAACATCGCTGGCTCGTGCGCCTACCGCCATACGAATACCAATTTCTCGGGTTCTTTCTGTAACAGAAACCAACATGATATTCATCACGCCGATCCCCCCTACCACCAGCGAAATAACCGCCACCAAGGTTAAAAACAGTTGCATAGTTTGCGTGGTTTTTTCAGCCGCTTTAATAAAGCTATCAATGTTATAAGTAAAAATATCTTTTTTACCATGCCGGATCGTTAATAAGCGGAGAATTTGTTGCTCAGCAACACTCGCATCATAGCCCTCTTTTACTTTTACCGTGATGTTATCTAAATAACTACGATTATAAATTCGACTACTTAGCGTACTGTAAGGCACCCAGACACGTAATGACTTATTATCACCAAAAGTGGATTTTTGCTCTGCAACCACCCCTATGATAGTAGAAGGAATATTACGGATAATAATTTGCTCACCAATCACCGCTTGTTTATTCGGGAAAAAACGATGACGAGTATTTTCATCAATAACGACTACTTGCGCTTGGCGATGGATCATATCAGGCGTAAAAGTGCTCCCCTGTGCAAATTTCAACGCATACACTGAAAAATAATCCTCGTTAACACCAGAAACTGTTGCCGGCGCATCTTGATTACCACGACGTAATCGAGAGCTAAAGTAAATCTGTGGTGTCACTGATTGTATATAAGATTGCTGTTTTAACGCATCAACATCTTGAATGGTTAAGGATTGTTTATCTTCTGGTGAATCACTACCAAGCTCCTTACCCGGATAGATATCAATGGTATTGGCGCCAATCGCTTTTATATCTGCTAAGACCCTATCTTTGGCAGCATCACCAATAACAATAATGGTGACAACAGAGGCAATGCCAATAATGATCCCCAACATTGTCAGCAAGGTACGAATTTTATTCACCACCATTGCTCGCCAAGCCATGTTTAATGCCTGCGTAAAACGTCCAATGACTTGATGAAAATAAGAGGCGGTTTGGATCGCAGGTGGTACCTTTTTCACTGGTGCAGAATGGTGATTATTATTATCGCTAATAATTTGACCATCTTTAATTTCAATAATACGATCGGCTTGTTGGGCAATTAATGGATCGTGAGTGACAATAATCACCGTATGCCCTTGTTGATTTAATTGCTTTAAGATAGCCATTACCTCTTTACCCGATTGGCTATCTAATGCCCCCGTTGGCTCATCGGCGAGGATCACTTCTCCGCCATTCATTAATGCGCGGGCAATACTGACTCTTTGCTGTTGACCTCCGGAAAGCTGACTTGGCCGATAGTGAATACGCTCTGCTAAACCAAGGCGAGTTAATAGCGCACGGGCGCGCTCTTTTCTTTGCTCTGTACTTTTACCTGCATATATGGCGGGGATCTCCACATTTTGCTCAGCAGTTAAATGCGCCATCAAATGGTAGCGTTGAAAAATAAAGCCAAAATGTTCACGACGTAGCGCAGCCAGTTGGTCACTTTCCATATCTGCCACACATTGCCCAGCCACTTTATATTCACCGCTGCTTGGCTTATCTAGGCAACCTAATATGTTCATTAGCGTTGATTTCCCAGAGCCTGATGCACCAATAATCGCGACCATTTCCCCAGCATTAATCGTCAGTGAAATCTGATCTAGTACCACCGTGTCTTCTTCACCATTGGTATATAAACGGCTTACGTTGTTGAGCTCTAGTAATGCAGACATTATGACTCTCCTGCAATCTCACCGAGGATCACGTCATCATTTTCATTTAATCCACTAATGACTTCTGCATAAACATCTGTACGAATACCGATTTTAACTACGCGTTTTTCAGGCTGCCCATTGACGAGAACCTCTACTTGATATTCATTTATGCCCACATCCTCCCCTAATGCTGATAATGGCACTAAGAGAATATCTTTTTTATGCTCAAGGAGAATTTTAACTTGTGCTGTCATTTGTAAACGCAACAAATGTTGTTCATTGGGGACTTCAAAACGTGCATAGTAAAAAATCGCATCATTGATTTTTTCAGGTGTGGGTAAAATATCTTTTAACTTACCATTGAAGGCTTTATCTGGTGCTCCTAATACAGTAAAAGAGGCTTTGAGATCAGGTTTTAAATAGATAACATCTGCCTCAGAAACTTCGGCTTTTACTAACATGGTATCTAAATCAGCTAATGTTAATATGGTTGGTGCTTCTTGAGCTGCAATGACTGTCTGCCCTTCAAGGGTTTTGATAAAAGTGACCACACCATCCATCGGCGCAGTAATACGGGTATATTGCAAATTAGTTCTTGCGGTATCCAGTGTTGCCTGATTTTTTCTAATTTGTGCTTCATAAGTCGCCACTCGGGCTTTTTTGACTTCAACGTCTGTTTTAGTGCGATCAAGCTCTTCTTGGGCTATAACATGTGTGCCAATCAGCTTTAATTGACGTTGATAAGTCAATTGCGCCAAACGTAATTCGGCTTTAGCTTGCTGTAAATTAGCCATCAGTTCATTATTAGTTTCTTGAGATTCCGCGACCTCATTTTGTGCTTTTTTCGGATCAATAATCGCCAGCAGATCGCCTTTTTTTACTACATCCCCTTCTTTTACATATAAAGTTTGTAGCTGACCACTCACCTGCGCACCAACATCGACTTTACGTACCGCATCTAATTTGCCCGTTGCTGTGACTTCTTTGGAAAGCTCCCCACGAGTAATTTTTTGTGTTTGATAACTAGGTAAATGCTCTTTCGGCCAGAAAAAAAATAAGCCTATGGCAATAAAAATCAAAATAGCAGCTATAATCTTCCCTTGCTTTTTAGTTAGGAAAAAAGCCATGAAATATCCTTCTTATACAATAAGAGTGAAATAAAAAATAAAGTCCTGTTGGTAATAACCTAAAATCACCCTTAACTTTTTCGATAATAAAAACACAATGAGATATCTATGCCCCTATAAATAGAAGCATAGAAAAATGACTTAATTGGCTTTTCCTCTCGCAAGCCATGCTACCCGAGAAAACATCACCTTTAATAAAGTAGGAATAGCATCAATACCTCGTTGTGCAGCATTATTAGCAACCGTTAAGGCAAGATCAGGCTTTGATGAACGTTGTATCGCTTTTATGATCACACGTCTTACTGGCCATTTTTCATTATCAGGAACACCCGCAACCTCATGATAGACATTGCGAAAACCTTCTTTATATAAATAGTGTTCCATATCTAATGCTGGCAACCGTGTTAATCGGTCACGCTCCGCATCATTTCTTTTTGCGGCAAATTCTTTAACGGTGGCGGCGTATTTTTTACCCGCCTCATCGCCATCAACCAACGTATGCCATTCTATACCCATATAGGTAGCATACTTTAACAGTGGCTTAAGTCCGCACTGCGCAAACTCAATGACTTTGATCCCTTCAGATTCAAAGAAGTAGTTACATTGTCTGGCTAATTCGTTCATTAGCCAGATTTCCGTTTCCCCTTCGACCAATAACCAACAACGAGCAAAGAGTGCAGAAGGTCGGTTATAACGAATATGAAAAGAGATACGACGCTCTTCTTCTGCATGAAGTTGTTTGTCGCCAAGTCGATAAGCGGCAACTTTATCTGTATCACGTACTAATCGACAAACACTTTGTAGTGGCGCTAAGGAGAGTAACTCCCCTGAATTGGTTGTCGTAATGCGTTGCAAAGAAAAGAGATTTAATAATCCCCATGCCACAGAAAGCATAATAGGGTGTAAGCGAGTTTCAGGGTTTTCTACAATCACTATCGGTCTTGCGTAAGGATCAAGTTCGACACTGCCTCGTGACTGTAGAATAGAAGAGAACATACCTAAAATAATTAAGCGAATATTGCGCTGATTAGGTTTCGCTAAAATCTTATTAATATTTTCTAGTGCATGCCATCCTCGAATATGTGGCTCACTGACTTTGCGATGTTTCAAATGAGATTTAAACAGTAGCGCACCGTGATCAGCAAAATAGTGTCCTAATAACTGTTGCATTGCATCTAACCCTTCACGTAAATCTTCATCTGATAAATTGTCTGGGTTATTAATTAATGCTTTCGTTAATTCACTCATCTTATTATTAAATGCTTCACGATGAGGCTCATTATGAGAGTCAATAACTTCTGTTGTTAAATTAGGTATAAAACGCGCATCCTGTAAGCGCAATACTGGATAAAGGCGCACAATTTCAGCAATAATCGCTTTGGTCTGTCCATTCGCTAAACGGATCTGTTTACCTTCTTTATCCAGAAAATAACGAAAGGTTTTGACATTTTGCTGCTCATCTAATTCTGCACTAATACGGTAATAAATATGCTTACGAGCGTCCCCATTAGCTATCCATACGGGTGCTAATTTACGAAAACGATACGAGCGATGACGACCAGGACGTGATTCGGTAAAAGTCAGAATAATTTGTAGGTTTTTTTTACTGTTTTCTGGCTCATTAGGTAAACGATGAAAATCTTCTGCTGTAAAAGCATATTGATAAGTTTCGATCCCCAAACTCAAGGTTAACGCATCAAGTAATGAAGTTTTACCCCATGCATTTTCGCCAACCAAAACCGTATTCATATCAAGGGGGAGAGAAAGGCGATTAAGCCCCCGAAATCCTGCTATTTCCACTCTTTCTAAATACATAAATTCCCTCTCAGGTCGCAACTCAGTTGTTATGGTTCATCTATTGCATCTCTATCAACTTTATACGCTTTCTGATAATAATTTTACTTAATGACTTATTTTTATTAAAACACAGTTCCTCAGGAGCGTAATAAAATTTACTCAACTATTCGACACATAACTAATTAGCTCATTTTTCAAACAATTAAGGCTATATTAATCAGATCGTGCTAGGCTCTTCTTCTGTAATAAAAATTTTCAACTTATCGCGGTTTCTATATCCACATAACTATTAGCAAATGTTATAATGCAATTCGCGTTATTAGTTTATTTTATAATTTTGACAACACTCAGTAAGGAATAGAAATGCTATCAGGGTTATTGATTATCCTATTGCCCCTGTTTATAGGGTATTTGATTAAGTTAAACAATCGCCCTTTGCTTCAATTGGCTAACCGTTTACTTAGTGCAATGGTCTATGTGATCCTCTTTTTAATGGGGGTTAGCTTAGCCATGTTAGATAATATTGGTGAAAATTTATTTTCTATCCTTGCCTATGCCAGTGTCTTCTTTATCTGTACTTTTGGTGCCAATCTGCTGTTTTTATGGTTGCTGGATAAAAAAGATCCCTGGCATGTCCCTGCACATAAACAAGCCAAGCCCCCTTCACGTATCAAAATGGTACTCGAATCACTACAACTTTGTGGTGTAGTGGTAGTAGGTTTTTTTGTCGGTTTAACCGGATGGTCAATTTTTGGTTATGCATCTCAAGCCAGCCAAGGCGCACTTATCTTTTTATTATGGCTTGTTGGTCTACAATTACGTAATAGTGGCATGAGTCCAAAGCAGATCTTAATTAATCGTCGCGGTACTACCATTGCAATAGTGATGGCAATAAGTGCCCTTGCAGGTGGTGCATTAGCGGCTTATTTACTCGGATTACCCACAAAAATGGGATTAGCGATAGCCTCTGGTTATGGTTGGTATTCTTTATCGGGGATCGTATTAACCGATGCGTTTGGCCCGGTAATTGGTAGTACCGCTTTCTTTAATGACTTAATGCGTGAATTAGCCGCCATCATGCTAATTCCCATTATTGTTAATCGTTATAGAAATACGGCATTAGGTATTTGTGGTTCAACTTCTATGGACTTTACGCTACCTGTATTACAACGCAGCGGAGGGGTTGCCATAGTTCCTGCTGCAATTGTGCATGGCTTCGTATTAAGTTTGGTCACACCAATCTTAATGGCGTTCTTTACTTCATAGAAAATTTTGTAACAATAGTATTATTACGTCTTTTCTTACAGTGGGTTAACGATGAATCAACAGCGTGTATTGGTATTAGGTGCCAGTGGACATATTGGACAAAATCTTATTCCTGCCTTAATAGCACAAGGCCATCAAGTCACCGCCGGAGCTCGTAGAGTCGATTGGATGATGTCGCAAGGGTGGCAAAATACACGCTGTGTATTTGTTGATTTACACGATCCCAAAACATTACGAGATGTCATCCGTAATACGGATATTGTGTATTACCTTGTGCACAGTATGGGAGATGCCCATAACCTTATCGAACAAGAGCGCCAAGCGGCATTGAACGTCGTCGATGCTTTAGAAGAGAGTGACGTTAAACAAATTATTTTTTTAAGTGCGCTCCAACATAAAGATCAACCCTACTCTCCCCATCTTGTTGCCCGCAAGCTCACGGGAGAAGTGCTTAGAACCAGCTCTATTCCTGTGACGGAAATCCGCACCTCTATGATTGTCGGCCCCGGTTCGGCAGCTTTTGAGATCATGCGAGATATGGTATATAACTTACCGATATTAACCCCGCCACGTTGGGTGCGTTCAAAATCATCCCCTATTGCGTTAAAAAATTTAATTTACTATTTAACAGAAATTATTCATCACCCAACCCATCAACACCGCATTTTTGATGCCGGTGGCCCTGAATATATTAGCTATCAAACACTTTTTGAGCGCTTTATTAACATCTCCGGCAAAAAACGATTACTGATCCCTTTACCTATCCCCGCCAGTATTATTTCTGCTGGGTTTATTAGCCTAATAACTTCAGTACCCACTTCAATCGCCAAGGAGCTTATCCAAGGGCTTAAATACGATCTTCCCGCTAAAGATGCCTCTTTACGCAAGCTGATCCCACAAAAGTTAATTTCTTTTGATGACGCAGTCAGAGAAACACTCGCAGATGAAGAAGCGGCTTTAGATGATCAAGATTGGGGTTACTCTCCTGAAGTACGTAACCGTTGGAAACCCGGCTATGGCTATTATCCCAAAAATGCCGGATGTACAGTGTCAACACCAGCGAGTGCGGCGGCACTTTGGCATGTCGTTCAGCAAATTGGTGGTGAACAAGGTTATTTTTATGGTAATGCATTATGGAAAACACGTGCTTTATTAGATGATCTTGTTGGCAACAAAGTCACTTATGGGCGCCCTCAGCGTGAAACGCTAGCGCTAGGTGATATGATTGATGGTTGGCGGGTAATAAAGTTAGAGCCTGAAAAACAACTGACTTTACTCTTCGGTATGAAAGCCCCCGGTTTGGGACGCCTCTCTTTTACTATTCACGATAGTGGTAATCTACGCTCATTAGATGTCCGTGCTTGGTGGCATCCTGCTGGTTTTAGTGGTTTACTCTATTGGTTTGCCATGATGCCAGCCCATTTATTTATTTTTAAAGGTATGGCTCAAACCATCTCAACTTGCGCCTATAGATTGGATAAAAATTCACCTGAAAAGCCCGAGCAATCGTCCTAATATCCATTTTTAAGTAAAAAAAGCAATTTTTTATGCACTATTAGTTGCATAATTATTCTCATCGTTTTATCATTTGAAACAGTTAATGACTATTCAAAAAAAACGCATGAGTATTCAATTAAAAAATATAAATTGTTTCTACGGTTCGCACCAAGCACTCTATGATATTAATCTAGAATGTTCTGCTGGTGAAACAATGGTTCTGTTAGGACCAAGTGGTGCGGGTAAGAGCTCTCTAATGCGAGTTCTAAACTTATTAGAAATGCCTCGTTCTGGTGAATTAGACATTGCTGGTCTACATTTTGATTTTGGCCAGCAACCGAATGCGAAAGCGATTCGTACATTACGCCAAAATGTTGGCATGGTTTTTCAGCAATATAATTTATGGCCACACTTAACGGTTCTTGATAATTTAATTGAAGCACCTTGTCGTGTATTAGGCTTGGCAAAACCGCAAGCTAAAGAAAAAGCGATGAAATTACTTGAGCGTTTACGTTTAAGTGATTATGCACAACGTTTTCCACTGCATTTATCCGGTGGACAACAGCAACGTGTTGCCATTGCAAGAGCATTAATGATGGAGCCTCAGGTACTGTTATTTGATGAACCAACGGCAGCACTTGATCCAGAAATTACGGCTCAAGTTGTTGATATCATAAAAGAGCTTTCTGAAACAGGGATCACACAAGTTATTGTGACCCATGAAGTTGAAATTGCGCGCAAAGCCGCAAGCAAAGTTGTATATATGGAAAACGGCCGTATTATAGAGCAAGGTGATAATCATCATTTCACTGCCCCTCAAACGGAAGCTTTTGCTAATTACTTGTCACACTAAATCGGGATCTGACAATGAAAAAAATATTATTTGCAGCACTTCTGACCAGTATTACACTTTCTGCAACAGCGGCTGATAAAGAGACTATTCGTTTTGCTACTGAGGCAACTTATCCTCCATTTGAAATGATTGATGCAAACAATCAAATCGTTGGTTTTGATGTAGATTTAGCAAATGCCATGTGTGAAAAAATTAATGCTGAATGTACTTTTACCAATCAATCATTTGATAGCTTAATTCCTAGCTTAAAATTCCGTCGTTTTGACGCATTAATGGCGGGGATTGATATTACGCCTGAGCGTCAAAAACAGGTAGATTTTACTGATTCTTACTATGACAACTCAGCGGTCTTTATCACCGTTACAGGTAAAATTTCCGATGTTGCAAGTTTAAAAGGCAAGCAAATTGGTGTCCAAAATGGAACAACCCATCAGAAATTCATCAATGAACAACATAAAGAGATGAAAACGGTGCCTTATGACAGTTACCAAAATGCCGTGTTAGACCTAAAAAATGGTCGTATCGAGGCTATCTTTGGTGATACCGCTGTGGTTAATGAATGGCTGAAAAAGAATCCTGAATTAGGTATTGTTGGTGATAAGGTCACTGATCCTAACTATTTTGGTACAGGCCTTGCTATTGCAGTAAGAAAAGGTAATGCTGATTTACAAGATAAATTAAACAAAGCATTATCTGAAGTAAAAGCCGATGGCACCTATGATGTCATTTATAAAAAATGGTTTGAATAATTATAGTTAATAACAACAATAGCTTAATAAATGAATGAAATAACAACGCTAGCAGGTGCGACCGTGACTACGGTCACACTTGCTATTTCTGCTCTTATTATCGGATTAGTTCTAGCCATGCTGTTTACTGCGTGGGAATCCGCAAAGTGGAAAGCCTTTGCTTTTCTAGGAACTTGCTGGGTAACACTAATTAGAGGACTGCCAGAAATGCTGGTGGTTCTTTTTGTCTATTATGGCACCTTACAAGGTGTCATGATGCTCATGGATGGTATTGAATTAGGTCCTTTCACCTTACAATTTGACTTTGGTGATACTGAATCTTTACCTTTCTATTGTGGTGTTATCGCCCTTTCACTTCTGTATGCGTCTTACGCTTCACAAACTTTACGTGGTGCATTAAAAGCCGTGCCAACCGGACAGTGGGAAGCAGGACAGGCATTGGGTATGGGAAAAATCACCATTTTTTTCCGCTTTATCATGCCCCAAATGTGGCGTCACGCGTTACCCGGACTCGGTAATCAGTGGTTAGTGCTCTTAAAAGATACCGCTTTAGTCTCATTAATTAGCGTTAATGATTTAATGCTACAAACCCAGAGTATTGCCAATCGTACTCAAGAGCCTTTTACTTGGTATAGCATTGTGGCACTTATCTATTTAGCCATTACATTAGTCAGCCAATATATTCTGAAATGGTTAGAGATGAGAACGACCCGATTTGAACGGAGTGCCTCATAATGTGGGATTATATTGTTGATATTTTACCAGGCTTACCGACCAGTTTATCACTGACTTTTGTTGCGCTCTTAGTCGCCTTTACGTTATCGGTATTAATGACTTTTATTTTGGCATTAAAAGTCCCTGTTATTTCACCTATCGTAAAAGTCTATATTACATTGTTTACTGGCACACCTTTGTTGGTACAATTTTTCTTAATCTATTATGGACCAGGACAATTCCCCTCATTAAAAGAATATCCTCTGTTGTGGGAATTATTATCCACACCTTGGTTTTGCGCCATGGTGACATTAGCATTAAATAGTGCGGCTTATTCAACACTCCTTTTCCACGGTGCAGTCAGGGCGATACCTGCTGGACAATGGCAATCCTGCCAAGCTTTAGGTATGTCGCCATTACAAACAGCGAATGTCATCTTACCTTATGCTTTCAAACGCGCCCTTTCTTCTTATTCCAATGAAGTGGTGCTGATTTTCAAGAGTACTTCTCTTGCTAGCACTATCACTTTACTTGAGCTAACCGGTTATAGCCGACAAGTCTTTGGGCAAAATTATGATGTGATGGTATTTGTTGCTGCAGGCATTATTTATTTAGCTATCAATGGAATACTGACACTGTTAATGAGATTAATTGAGAAGAAAGCCTTAGCTTTTGAACATCGTGATTAGTGCAACTTTAATCATTACACCACGTTTTTTGCTTTAAAATTAACCCCCAAAGTTGAACAACCGCTTTGGGGGTTATTAAGTTGTGCTGTTAAAATTATCAAGCGTTAACGACAATAATATGTTATTGCGATTAAATGAGCGTTTAACTTTGTTGTAAAACCAAGAGCGTCAACACTTCATAATGAGCAGTATGAGGGAACATATCAAACAGTTGTACTCTATCGATACGATAATGAGAAAGTTGTTGTATATCTTTTGCCATCGTTTGAGCATTACAACTGGAATAGAGGATAAAACGAGGCTTCATACTATTTAAATAGTCGCATAACGTTTCGCCAATACCTCGTCGTGGCGGATTAACCAGTACTAATTCAGGAACAGACTCTTTTGCTAAAGCAAAACCAGTAGAGTCCAGCGCTTGAAATTCTACATGCTCTAACCCTAATTCATTGGCGGATAAACGTGCACATTCAATCGCTTCTGGACTAATCTCAATGCCTGTTAATTCCGTGTTTTTTTGTGCGCAATGTAAGCCAAACCCCCCTGAGCCACAAAAGAGATCCCATAACCGGTTTATCTGCAACTCTTTGACCCAATGCCCTGCCGTTGCATACAGTGACGCGGCAACATCGGGATTGGTTTGAAAAAAACCTTTCGGGCGAATATGTAACGGAATCTCATTAAAATATTCATCTAAAAAGGTTTTTTCTGTTAATACAATTTCTTGCTCACCTTCCAATATCGCCATATGGACAGGTTGGATATTCACCGAAATAACGGCTAATTGGGGTAATTGAGCCTGTAACCATGGTAATGCTTGGCGAAGTTGCGCCAGTTTTTTTTCTGAGCGCAACACAAAACGTAGCATCATGCTGTGATTGTGGCGACTTTCTGTTAATAAAATAAACTTTAGCTCGCCTCGACGACGTTCCACGTTATAAGGCACTAATCCTGCTTTGGCAATAAAGGTTTTTAATATTGGGAAAACCGGTTCAAAGGAAGCGGGATAGAGTGGGCATTGGCATAAATCAACACCTTCCCCCTCTGGTTTACGTAACCCTAAAATCGGTTTTTCGACACTACCACTTACCACCATTTTCGCTTTATTACGAAATTGAACTTGTTGGCTTTCTACCGGCGCTAATTGAGTAAACGCGTAGTTTTTGGGCAATAGATCTAATAGATTATGTTGTTTTTGATTAATTTGTTCGGAATAAGCAAGAGAAAGCCACTCACAAGAGTGGCAATCACCCGCACTGGAGCGTGCGCATTGCATAAGATTTTGTGACCGTTATAGATAGTAATTAATGTACAGTATATGAAGAGTCTGTTGATGATGATGTTATGTCTAGATCTTCATCTTCTTCATTTTCTTGTCTTTCGCCATACAGAAAATCATTATTAAAGATCTCACTGATCACTTCTGCTGACTGCTCTTCAGCCTTATGTAAAAACAGATCGAACTGATTAAATGATAGTCCCACAGCAATAGGTAAAGATTGGCTCAAAACTAATTTCGGTAAGTTTTCATCGCTAATTTCTAGGAACGTCTTAATAAATAGGGAACTTGCATTAATTTGACTAAGATTTGCCATAACAGGCACTATCGCTGATGGTTTTAATTCAGCAATAGCGGTAAAAACAAGCACATCATCAAGCACATCAATTTTAGCATCAAAAATACCATTGATATATTGAAGATGAGGTAAATGTAACGCCTGACAAGAGTCACATTCATAGAAAGCAATCTGTAATTCATCCAGCCAAGATTTCAGCTGATCCAGATCGATAGTAACAACAGCGTCCATTAAATAACCTTTACGCGCTAAAAATAAGAGTGCTTTTCTGCATTGACGTTATTTTGCCACTTTTTTTCACCAGAAGGCAGTAATAAATAGAAAAACGCCACAAATAAAGTCAAGTGACAAAGAGGCTAAGTCACCTAGCCTCTTTCACTCATCATGATATAAAACTGTATTTATTTTTCGTTATGTGGCTTTTTCTTTTTATTTTCAGTTGCCTTAGTATCAATACCTAAGAAGGTTAAACGATAGATCGCTCGCCAAACGATATGTATTGCAGGTGGGATCATACAAAGCACCCCTAAAACAACCAAGGTCAATTGCCCTGTATAGGTTGTTAACCATTCCGGTGAAGTCATATATTGATTAATATATAAGTAAGCGATAACCAATAGCACAATACCAATTAGTTCAATAATAATAATTGGCTTTGGCATATCTGATAGTGTTTTCATATCCCGTTTAGAGGGCTTTTCCATGTTGTCTCCGTTCATCGCCTTGCACTCGTCCTATATCATCATTCAGCAAATTGATATAATTTATTACACTAAAAGGCAATAACTGTTTTTGTTTATTCGAATAAAAAGGCATAGTATTCACAAATAAAGACTATTATGCCTGAATTTATTTCCTCAATAAGGAGTGTCGTATGTTTGTTGTAATTTTTGGTCGTCCTGGTTGCCCATATTGTGTCCGAGCTAAACAACTTGCTGAAACCTTGTCTGAAAAACGTGATGACTTTGATTTCCGCTATGTGGATATTCAAGCTGAAGGTATTACCAAAGCAGACTTATCAAAAACCGTCGGTAAACCTGTTGAAACTGTGCCACAAATTTTTATTGATGAAAAACACATTGGTGGCTGCACAGATTTTGAAGCTTATGCGAAAGAGCATTTAGGCATCTATAACTAATTTTTAAAACGCTAAAACACTTTATTTATCAATGTGTTTTAGCGTTTTCATTCTTTTTTACCTACTACTTTCTCCGTTGTTTTTTCCCTTTTCAGACCACTTACTAAAAATATTTCTAATTTTTTTCATTAATTGGCGAACTTTCTTTTTAACTCGTAGTCTGAATTAGTGCCACTGCTTTTCTTTGATGTCCCCAAATATTGAGGAGCCCGATAGTTTCAACCCCTTTTGGTGAAATAACTGTCGGGTTTTTTATTGCCTAAAATTCAGTAACACTCTCCTTGTAATGTCACCACAATACGTCGACGCCCACCGTGATTTCTATGCTCACCTAAATAAATCCCCTGCCATGTACCTAAATTTAATTCCCCTTGGCAAATAGGCACCGACACACTCTGACCAAGTAAACTACTTTTAAGATGGGCTGGCATATCATCACTGCCTTCATAAGTGTGAAGATAATAAGCTTCATGCTCTTTCACACAGCGATTAAAGAAACTTTCAAAATCACTGCGTACAGTCGGATCGGCGTTTTCATTAATGGTTAATGACGCAGAAGTATGTTGAATAAAAAAATGAGCAATACCTATTTTGTATTGTCTGAGTTCGGGTAATTCTTGCAACAGTGCCTGTGTGATTAAATGAAATCCTCTCGGTTTTGCTTGAAGTAAAATCTCTTTTTGAAACCACATTGATTAATACCTTTAAACATATGGGTGATAGATAAAAAAGTGCAATTACTCAAGGGTAAAGTGTTTTTTTAGTTAATTCAGTCAGTCAGCGAAAAAAACTGACAATTCTTGAAAAAAAGCACAATTAAATAAGAAAATTACTCTTTACCCTGCGCACAGCCTCATTTAACCTTGTGGGATTGACTGATTATGTACCATAAACATTGCCTATCAGCACGATATATATGGAGCTTACTTTGCTGGAACAACTCAATTTAGCCGTATTTTCATTGATGAATGCAACCCCTTCGGCCTCCCCTTTAGAGATTAATGTCGCGATCTTTATTGCTAAATACTTGGTTTACTTGTTCCCTCTGTCTTTAGCTTTCTATTGGCTATGGGGAAATGAAAAGCATATTGATCAGCAAAGGACTTTAGCTTGTAAGGCTGGGGTCGCTCTGATTATTGCCCTCTCTATCTCTTGGTTTATCGGTATGATAGCTCCCCATGATCGCCCTTTTGCAGCCAATATCGGTTATAACTTCCTTGATCATGAGGCAACGCCTTCCTTCCCTAGTAATCATGGTACTTTCGTGTTTACTACCGCACTGGCTTATCTTTTTTGGCATAACAGTAAACGCATTGGCATGCTGATGCTGATTTTAGGTCTTGCGATTGCTTGGGCTCGTATTTATCTTGGCGTCCATTGGCCAATAGATATGGTTGGTGCATTTATTGTTGCTCTCCTCTCTTGTGCATTAAGCCAAATACTTTGGTCACAAGGCGGGAAAAAGTTACAAAAAGCTATCCACCAGCTCTATCAACTCTGCTTTGCATATCCTATTCGCAAAGGTTGGACAAAAGCTTAATCCTATTAGGATAAGAAACAACCGCAAAAGGCCACAGTATTAATGTGGTCTTTTTTATTGTCTTTT
>NZ_CAWQOK010000030.1:0-2744 GCF_963896075.1 Proteus sp. G4415 | reverse complement strand
TGGACGGAACGTAAAAGCTAAATCTGGTTTAAACCGCTCAATACTGGAGCAGGGCTGGTATGATATGCGCCGTCAGCTTGAGTACAAGCAGCTCTGGCGAGGTGGTCAGGTAGTGGCAATACCACCAGCCTACACCAGTCAGAAGTGCGCTTGCTGTGGTCATACAGCAAAGGAAAACCGCCAGTCACAAAGTCAATTCGAGTGCCTTGAATGTGGATATACAGCGAATGCTGATATCAACGGGGCACGTAACATTTTAGCGGCAGGACATGCCGTGCTTGCCTGTGGAGGGAGGGGGCAGTCAGACCGCCCGTCGAAGCAGGAACCCGCCGAGGTGATTCAGACATCAGTCTGAACGCAGTAGGGATCCACGTCCTTTAGGGCGTGGAGGATGTCAACCATAAGGAATGCGATATCGATTGCATCAATAACTACCACCAAATGAGAGAGTGAGTTACTATGTGATCAGGTTAACAAATTGTCAGTACATTGAGACTGGCAGGTTTATATTCAGACGGGAGTTATTTCATGTCAAAACAGCAAATCGGCGTGGTTGGTATGGCAGTGATGGGACGTAACCTTGCGCTAAACATTGAAAGCCGTGGTTACACTGTATCTATCTACAACCGCTCGAGCGATAAAACCAATGAAGTGATCGCTGAAAATCCAGGTAAAAAACTGGTTCCGAATTACTCTATTGAGGAATTTGTTGATTCATTAGAAAAACCGCGTCGTATTTTGTTAATGGTTAAAGCGGGTGAAGCAACAGATAAAACCATCGCAGCCCTGACACCACATTTAGATAAGGGCGATATCCTTATTGATGGCGGAAATACTTTCTTTAAAGATACTATTCGTCGTAATCGTGAGCTATCGGCTCAAGGTTTTAACTTTATTGGTACGGGTGTTTCTGGTGGTGAAGAAGGGGCATTAAAAGGACCTTCTATTATGCCTGGTGGTCAAAAAGAAGCCTATGAGTTAGTTGCTCCTATTCTTGAGAAAATTGCCGCGGTGGCAGATGGCGAGCCTTGTGTCACTTATATTGGTGCAGATGGTGCAGGTCACTATGTGAAAATGGTACACAATGGTATTGAATATGGTGATATGCAACTGATAGCAGAAGCTTATTCAGTATTAAAACACTCACTAGGTTTAACTAACGAAGAGTTAGCTGACACTTTTACCGAGTGGAATAAAGGCGAATTAAGTAGCTACCTTATTGAAATTACTGCTGATATTTTCCGTAAGAAAGATGAAGAAGGTAACTACCTTGTTGATGTTATTCTTGATGAAGCGGCAAATAAAGGCACCGGTAAATGGACTAGCCAAAGCTCTTTAGACTTAGGTGTTCCTGTTACGTTGATTACAGAATCTGTTTTTGCACGTTATATTTCTTCACTGAAAGATCAACGTGTGGCGGCATCTAAAGTATTATCAGGCCCAGCACCAAAAGCATTTACTGGTGATAAAAAAGCCTTTATCGAGAATGTTCGTCGTGCACTATATTTAGGTAAAATTGTCTCTTATGCGCAAGGCTTCCAACAATTGAAAGCTGCATCAGATGAATATAACTGGGATCTAAATTACGGTGAAATTGCGAAAATTTTCCGTGCAGGTTGTATCATTCGTGCTCAATTCTTACAAAAAATCACTGATGCCTATAATGACGATGCGAATATCGCTAATTTATTATTAGCACCTTACTTTAAAAATATCGCTGATGAGTATCAACAAGCATTGCGTGATGTTGTTTGTTATGGTGTTCAAGCAGGTATTCCTACGCCAACATTCTCCGCGGCTATCTCTTATTATGATAGCTACCGTGCGCAAGTGTTACCAGCAAACTTAATTCAAGCACAACGTGACTATTTTGGTGCGCATACTTATAAACGTACTGATAAAGAAGGCGTATTCCATACTGAGTGGATGGAGTAAGTTTTAAAAACAGTGAGTTATAAGTGTTAGGGGTGCTGAATTTCAGCACCTTTTTACTATTTGTAATTAAAAAGTTATAGTTAAAAAATACTTTTTAACTGCATTTTATAGTACTTTTATTAATCATTATCATCTTGGCGAATAAAATGAATTAACTCAGGCTGAGCAATACGCTGATAATCTTGTGTATTTAAAATAATCGAACGTTCTAATGTTCCAGCATTAAAGGCTAATTCATCAAAACGTTCAAATAATAGCGGATCAGCAACCAGTTTTAGTGCTGGATGAAAACTAAAAGGTGGGATCGCGCCAAATACACATTGCGTTAGTTCATCAACTTCTTTCGGGCTTGCAAGAGAGGCTCTTGTCCCACCAATAGCGATAGCGAGTTTTGATAGATCAGCTTGTTTATCAGCAGGTAAAATGGCCAGTACATGTTGTTTAATACCATTGCCTTTTACATGACAAACTAGACCTTTTGCCCCTTGCCCTAATTGTGTACCTCTTATTTTAGCAACTTCCTCAGAACGACCCGCGGTCGGGTGTTCCATGACGCGATAACGGGCGTGGTGGTTATTGAGTAATGTGGTTAATTGCTCGAAAATAGTCAAAGACATCAATGACTCCTAAGATTAAGCATGTATTTTTATTCGGTCATTATACGACTTTAAAAAAATTTTTCTGTGGTGATATGTTTCTTTGGTATTTATTATTTTGATAAGCCTATCAAATTATTTTGTTACAAATGATAATATGTTAATAGTATTATCCTATTGAATTAATAGGATAATTAGATTATCTATATTATT
>NZ_CAWQOK010000029.1:0-26993 GCF_963896075.1 Proteus sp. G4415 | reverse complement strand
CCTCTAAAAAAGAATAAAGGAATAATGATATGAAAAAAGTATTACTCAGTCTTGCTATGCTGAGTGTAATATCAACGCCGGTATTGGCTAAAACGCCTGTTGCTAACTTAAAAATCAATGGTGATATTAAGCCACCAACTTGTACTGTTCATGGGGCGACACAAAGTGATGTTATTTTTGATTACGGAGTCATAAGCCCAACACTTATCCCTCAATCGAAAAACTACGAGTATCCTTTAGCTACAGGTAAAAATACCGTTACGGTTGAATGTGATGCTAAAACATATTTAACCTTTGTTGCATCTGATACTTATGACAGTGCGGAATTAGCTAATGATACGACAGGACAATTTCATTTAGTTGATAAAGCAAATCCTGAAGCCGCTGTTGGTGCAGCTTTTTTTATATGGACAAATATTACTGTCGATGGTAAGCCTGCGTATATTTCACGAGCAAATGATGTTGCTATTACGGGGAATAAATTTAATAACGTCCTATACAAAGGCCCTACCAATGGTTGGACCTCAGAACAACAATCAGATATTAATAAAAACTCTCTGTCTCTCATTTCAGGTGAAATTTTCCAAGCGAATTTCAGTCAAGGAAAGACAAGTCGTACTTTTATTTTATCCAAAGATGCACTAAGTAAAAAAGGAATAGATATTGCTGATGGATTAGATTTTGTCGGAGAGGTTGTTCTCACTTTTAACTTTGGGGTCTAATTTTAACATATTGATAATCACATTATAATTAACCTTTATATTGTGATTATCTTTTACGTTAAAAAATAAAGAGGCCTAATTTATATAATTAATCAATTATCAATTTCTGCTGCGCTATTGATGCCCTTATTTTCTTCCTCTTCTTTTTGTCTGGGTTCCTCTTTCACCTTCTGTGCTTGTAGTAGCATAAGTAAATTGGTCCCCCATTCAGAGGTAATATTATCACTTCATCAACAGATGGGGGACCCATCAGCAAAAATGGTACAGGATAATATGATGCTTAGATGCATGAATACGAGCAAAACCCAATATTGCTATTAAGCCAAACATTGAATGCTCCTATCCCCTATATGTCCCCATCGAGCCACAACAAAGATAATATTCTTTTATCTCAATGAGTTAATTTTATCACACCTGCATTGACATAATCTCTTGATAAGCGGCGACCAGCTTATTACGCACTTGTACGCCCATTTGTAATGAGATGCTGGATTTTTGCATATCCACCATCACATCATTTAATTCAACACCGGGCGTACCTAACGTAAATGCTTGTACTTTGTTGGTTGCATTAACACGAGTTTCGTTAATTTTACCTACTGCTTGAACCAACTGAGTTGCAAATCCTGCCTGTACTGGCTGGGGTTTGGCAATATTGGATGCTTGTAAAGTTTGAATTTGCATTTTATCCAGAACACTTTCAATAGCTGGAATTGACATATAAACCTCTGCGTTAATCATCTAATTCAATTTTTGAATCAATGTCATAGTAAGTAGGTGAACCAACACGCTTACCGAGTAATACCCTAACACAGGGGCTTCATTCCAAAGCGAGTAATTAACGCAAAAGTTAAAGGCTAATTACGCCATTAAATGAAACGCAAAAGGCCAATAATGAGACACCTGAGAGTAGGTTTATTTATTTGCGTAAGGGGAGTCTGTTTTGTTACGCCACGCTTTTAGTATTCATCCCGAACTACAAGGCAAGGATTGTCTATGAATGCCGAAAAAACCGACGTTGTGAACCAGAAAAAAGGTTTTAACGCCATTATTAACCGGATAAAAGCCGATCCGAAAATTCCGCTTATTATTGCGGGATCGGCGGCGATTGCCATTTTTGTTGCTGCTTTTTTATGGCTACAAAGCCCTGATTATAAAGTGCTTTATAGTAATCTTAGCGATAAAGATGGTGGCGAAATTGTCACACAGTTAACACAAATGAATGTACCCTATCGCCTATCACAAAATGGTTCTGCGATTATGGTACCTGACAATCAGGTTCATGAATTACGCCTGAAACTCGCACAAGCGGGGCTTCCAAAAGGTGGAGCTGCCGGTTTTGAACTACTTGATAAAGAAAAGTTTGGGATCAGCCAGTTCAGTGAACAGATTAACTATCAACGTGCACTTGAAGGGGAGCTTGCTCGTACCATCGAAACCTTAGGTCCAGTGCAAAATGCTCGTGTTCATTTAGCATTACCTAAACCCTCTCTTTTTGTTCGTGAGCAAAAATCACCTTCTGCTTCTGTAACAGTAGGTCTGCTGCAAGGTAGAGCCTTGGACGAAGGTCAAATTAATGCCATCGTACATATTGTAGCAAGTAGTGTTGCAGGTATGCCCGATAGTAATGTGACCATTGTTGATCAAAGCGGTAAGTTATTAACACAGCCCGATGCTTTAGGTCGTGATCTTAATTCTATTCAACTCAAATATGTCCAAGAGTTGGAAAGTCGCTACCAGCAACGTATTGAAACACTATTAGGCCCTATTGTTGGACGTGGTAATGTTCATGCGCAGGTCACCGCTCAAGTTGATTTTTCTCATACAGAAGAAACCGCAGAAGAGTACAAGCCTAATCAGCCCCCTAACCAAGCTGCAGTACGCTCAAAACAAGTGAGCCAAAGTGAGCAAAATGGAGGCATGTTAGCTGGCGGTGTGCCCGGTGCGTTATCTAATCAACCTATTGCACCACCGCAAGCGCCGATTGAAAAAGCCAAAGACACGGCGGCTGATGAGAAAGCAACATCTACCAATGCTAATCGTTCAATGACGCGTAATCCAAACAGCAATAGCCGTTTAGATGAAACAACCAACTATGAAGTAGATCGTCGTATTCGTCATGTTAAACGACCTGTTGGCAATATTGAGCGCCTTTCTGTTGCGGTAATCGTCAATTACAAAACCGTAGAAGACAAGAAAAAAGCAACAGAAGGTGAAGAGCCTATTGTCGAAAATAAACAAGTTCCGTTAACCGATGAACAGCTTCAACAAATTGAAAGTTTAGTACGTGAAGCGATGGGTTATTCCCAAGAGCGCGGTGACTCTTTAAGTGTGGTTAATTCTCAATTTAACGATACCGAAGAGCCAGTGATTAGCGTTCCTATGTGGGAAAATCCACAAATATTGGCTAAAGCATTAGATTTAGGCCGCTGGTTATTGCTTGTTATCATCGCGTGGATCTTATGGCGTAAATTAGTGAAACCTCAACTTGAAAAACGCCGTGAAGCAGAAGTCGCCGCACAAAAAGCGATTTTGAAAACCAAGCTTGAAGTGACAGATGATGTCAACGAAGCCGAATTAGATGAAGAATCAAGACGTAAACAAGCACGTCAACGTGTTAGTGCCGAATTACAAAGCCAACGCATTCGAGAGATGGCAGAAAAAGATCCTCGTGTTGTAGCCATGGTAATTCGTCAATGGATGAGTAAAGAACAATGAGTAATGACTTAACTGGAACCGAAAAAAGCGCCGTTATGTTACTGACATTGGGTGAAGATCGCGCAGCAGAAGTATTTAAACATCTAACGACACGTGAAGTGCAACAACTGAGTATTGCGATGTCTTCTATGCGTCAGATCTCCAATCAACAACTCATTGATGTGATGGCAAGCTTCGAAGAAGATGCTGTTCAGTATGCAGCATTAAATGTGAATGCTAATGATTATTTACGCTCTGTACTTGTTAAAGCCTTAGGTGAAGAGCGTGCTAATAATCTGCTCGATGAGATCTCAGAAACCCGTGAAACCACAACAGGTATTGAGACACTTAACTTTATGGAGCCACAAATGGCTGCCGATATTATCCGTGATGAACATCCACAGATTATCGCCACCATTTTAGTTCACTTAAAACGTGGTCAAGCCGCTGATATTCTTGCTCTGTTTGATGAAAAATTACGTAATGACGTTATGTTACGTATCGCAACATTTGGTGGTGTTCAGCCATCAGCCTTAGCTGAATTAACGGAAGTACTGAACAATTTACTTGATGGTCAAAATCTCAAACGTAGCAAAATGGGTGGTGTTCGTACTGCAGCTGAAATTATCAACTTGATGAAAAGTCAGCAAGAAGAAAATGTTATCACCGCAGTACGCGATTACGACGGCGAATTGGCACAGAAAATTATCGACGAAATGTTCCTGTTCGAAAACCTTATCGATATCGACAACCGTTCAATTCAGCGCATTCTACAGGAAGTGGAATCCGAATCCTTGGTTGTGGCATTAAAAGGTTGCGATCAAGAACTACGCGATCATTTCCTCAACAATATGTCGCAGCGTGCTGCTGAAATTATGCGTGATGACTTGGCGTCTCGTGGACCTGTTCGCATGTCTCAAGTGGAAGCTGAGCAAAAAGCAATTCTGCTTATTGTACGTCGCTTAGCTGAGAGCGGTGAAGTTGTTCTTCATGGAGGAGACGATACCTATGTCTGATAAAAATACTGATACAAACTGGAAGCCTTGGGTTCCAAAAGAACTTATTGACTGGGAATTAAAAGTCAAGGAAGACACGGGGTTAGACGAGAAGGAAGACGAAAATCAAGAAAAAGAAGTCGTTCAGCAACAGAAAGTCCTCGAGCAAATTAATATGCTTGATGACATGAAAGAAAAGGCCCAAAAACTGGGCCATGCTGAAGGCTTTGAGGCAGGGAAAAACCAGGGTTATCAGGAAGGCTATCAGGCAGGATTACAATCGGGTATCGAAGAAGGTATCCGTCAAGGCATTGCTAAACAAGAACCTTTTATTAATGAATGGCAAGGCTTATTAGCTGAATTTAGGCATTCATTAAATGGTTTAGATAGTGTTATTGCCTCACGATTAATGCAGATAGCACTCACAGCGGCCAAAGAAGTACTTGGACAACCTGCGGTCTGTGATGGCTCTGCATTACTTGCTCAAATTACACTGATGTTGCAACAAGAGCAGATGTTTGCAGGGGATCCACAGCTACGGATTAACCCTAAACATATCCCTCTGATTGAAAAGGAATTAGGCGATTCTCTTACCGCCCACGGTTGGAAAGTGGTGGCTGATAATAGTATCCATGTAGGGGGCTGCCGTGTTGTAACCAATGATGGTGATCTTGATTCCACAATTGCGACACGTTGGCATGAATTGTGTCGTCTTGCTGCACCGGAGGCGTTGTAATGACCGCAAGATTGGGGCGTTGGTTAGAAAAACTCGCTGATGCAGAATCTCGTTTAAATAAAATTCCGCGCATACGCCAATATGGTCGCTTAACCCGTGCTACAGGCTTAGTCATGGAAGCTAAGGGGCTAGTTATGCCCCTTGGCTCTACCTGCTTAATAGAACGTACCATTGGTAAAACGGTTGAAGAAGTTGAAAGTGAAGTCGTCGGATTTAACGGTAGCCAAATGTTACTCATGCCACTACAAGAAGTGGAAGGATTAACCCCAGGTGCTCGAGTCTACGCTCAATCGATCCCCGGTCGTGAAGGCGAAGGCCGACAATTACCCCTTGGTGATGCCTTATTAGGCCGCGTACTTGATGGCTCAGGAGATCCGCTAGATGGTTTACCGCCGCCAGATACCAGTTATCGTGCACCACTGATTACACCACCTATCAACCCATTACAACGTACCCCCATTACAGATGTACTTGATGTGGGTGTACGTGCCATCAATGCACTGCTTACGGTCGGTCGTGGCCAACGTATGGGACTCTTTGCCGGCTCGGGTGTCGGGAAAAGTGTTCTATTAGGTATGATGGCGCGTTTTACTCAAGCCGACGTCATTGTCGTAGGGCTTATTGGTGAACGTGGTCGTGAAGTTAAAGACTTTATTGAGAATATCCTAGGTAAAGAAGGATTAGCACGCTCGGTGGTAGTAGCAGCACCTGCTGATGTTTCACCACTCTTACGAATGCAAGGTGCTTCTTATGCAACCCGTATTGCCGAAGATTTTCGTGATCGCGGTAAACATGTTTTATTAATTATGGATTCGTTAACTCGCTATAGCATGGCGCAGCGTGAAATTGCCTTAGCCGTTGGTGAACCGCCGGCGACAAAAGGTTATCCCCCTTCTGTATTTGCAAAATTACCCGCACTTGTTGAGCGTGCCGGTAATGGCGTTGATGGTGGTGGCTCCATTACTGCTTTCTATACCGTGTTAACAGAAGGTGACGATCAGCAAGATCCAATCGCTGATTCTGCCCGTGCTATTTTGGATGGCCATATCGTGCTTTCGCGTTCACTGGCGGAATCGGGTCACTACCCTGCTATTGATATTGAAGCGTCCATTAGCCGTGCGATGACCTCACTGATTGATAAAACACATTATCGCCGAGTACAAGTATTTAAGCAGCTATTATCCAGTTATCAGCGCAATCGCGACTTAATTAATGTAGGGGCTTATGCCACAGGCAGTGATCCTATGCTGGATAAGGCGATTGCCCTTTATCCATCATTAGCAAAATTCTTACAACAAGATATTCAAGAGCAATGTAGCTATCAACATGCTTGTGAACAACTTAATCAACTGATCACACTAGATTCATTCTGAACATAATCAGGAAAAATAAAGAGGGTTCCAATGCGGGAGCAGTCACCTTTAGTGACACTGAGGGAACTGGCACAGACAGCGGCAGAACAAGCCGCTGTCCAACTAGCCCAAGTCCGCCAGAGTCATCAACAGATGGAACAGCAACTCAATATGTTGATCGGGTATCAGGATGAATACCGTGTTCGTCTCAACCAGACGTTAAATGTGGGAGGCATGTCATCAGCATCATGGCAAAACTATCAACAATTTCTCAAAACACTTGAATTAACTATCGAGCAACATAAACAGCAACTTCGTCATTGGCAAGCGCAACTCGACCTTGCAACGGAACATTGGCGAGAAAAACAGCAACGACTCAATGCGTTTGAGACATTGGAGCAACGCGCTGAAGATAGCCGTAAGCGACAGCTTGATCGTATTGAGCAGAAACAAATGGATGAGTACGCACAGCGTAGTACTTTACGGAGAACAACTTGATGGAGATAACGCTTCTGACCATGGATGTCACAGCAACCTCTCCGGGAACGACATCCGCTACAACAAGTCAACCCGGTGATAATGCGTCGACATTTGCACAACTTCTGAGTACTCAACCTCAGAATACACCCAGTGATAAAAAAAACGCCTCTATTTCAGGCCATTCCTCAAAAGAGAATAAGGCGCACAATCACACTGAAAAAAATAAAGACCAACAAAATGATGACGATATTGATACTATTGTCACTGAATATGCGGCATTAGAGGCGCCAGCAACGAAAAATACCCATCTTGCCCTCTCGTTACCTGATAATGAGCAATTTAGCTCAATTCTTGAAAATAAAACGGCCTCTTCATTAATGTCCGCAGAAGAATTAGCGGCAGAGCTTCCAGTACAACTTGCCGGACTTGCAGGGTTAAAATCTACATCGCTTTCAGCCAACCAAGCTCATCAGCCACATTTATTGGGAACCTCGTTAAAGCATGCTGGGAATGGAAACGAGTTATCTCACCTTATGGCAGAAAATGCCCGTGCTGAACGTGATCTTGTCGATAAATGGCAACAATTCAATACGCAAGCTAATGCAGATGACAAATCATTACTTGCTCAATTACGCCCTGAGACAGCGTCATTAACCCAACTTGCAACACATGAAGCTCGCCATTTAACGAATGGGCATTCAGCAAAGAAAGTTGATAACGCTTCACTGTTATCTTCCGTGGCAGAAAAAGCGGATGGATTGTTAGCCGATGACAAAGCATCAGCCAATACAAAATTAACCGATAATCTGGCAAACCAAATAATCGGTAATAACCGTATTGCTGAACGCGATCTACACAATAGATTATCGACCTCTTCGGTGTTTGCCTCTTCATCAGTAGCAAGTCATGCGCAACCGTCATCAATGATGCAAGCGCAAATGCACTTTCCTTCGATGCCTACCCCGATGTTAAATGCACAAATAGGCACACCGGAATGGCAACAGCAACTCAATCAACAAATTGTGATGTTTAGTCGTAATGGTTTACAAAAAGCTGAGCTACGTTTACATCCCGAAGAGTTGGGTTCATTACATATTCGCATGAAAATTGAAGATGGACAGGCTCAATTACATCTTGCCTCTCAAAATGGACAAGTGCGTACTGTGTTAGAAAATTCCCTGCATCATTTGCGTCAAGCGCTCTCTGAAAATGGGATACAACTCACACAAAGTCAAGTGTCTAGCGACAGTCATGACGGTTGGCAACAACAAAATATGTCAGATTCCTCTCAATTTAGTGGAAATGGTGCCGATAATCATCAAAGAAGCGAGGGTAATTCTATGCAATTAGCCTCAGAAACGGCACAAAAGATAACCCTTACGCCTCAAGAGTTAGCCTCTGCTCGTGGTGGTGTCGATATTTTTGCCTAATACAAATGTATTGGGAGGACACACTATGTCAATAAACGTAAGAGTTAATGGTTTTTTCCCTATCTGTTTCTGCCATTAAAAAACAGAAATAGCGGGATAATTAAGGTTGATTTAGATGGATATGGAAGTCCACAAAAGTGAACACGTATCCACTACAAAACAGGAATTTAACTGTCCATGTCTAATTACAGCAATGAACGTAAAAGCTATAGCTTAATTCTGATCATCCTATTATTGGTGATCGCCATTATTGCAGCGGCATTCGGTGGATATAGTTGGTGGGCATTGAAGCATGCTAAATCAGGTACTACGGGCACTAGTCAGCAAAAAGTTATACCGGCCCCCGTTTTTATGTCATTAGAGCCTTTTACCATCAATCTGATTGATGAAGAAGAACATTTAGATCGCGTACTCTACATAGGGATCACGTTACGCTTACATGATGAGAATACACGTAAGCGCTTACATGATTATTTACCCGAAGTTCGTAGTCGCTTGCTACTACTTCTTTCTCGTCAACACGCTAATAAAATTGCAACAGATGCGGGGAAACAACAACTCATGACAGAAATAAAAGAAACGCTGAGACCGACTCTTGTACCGGGTGAATCTGAACAGATCCTCTCCGATGTACTGTTTACCACGTTTATTCTGCGATAATCATTATGAGCGATAATATCCTTTCACAGGCAGAGATAGATGCTCTGCTGAATGATGACACATCAGGTGACGACGCCCAAAAAAGCGCGAACAGGGAACCTGCGATAGCGAAGGATCCGAATGAACCGGATATTCAGCCTTATGACCCGAACACGCAACGTCGTGTCGTTCGAGAACGGTTACAGTCGTTAGAAATTATTAACGAACGTTTTGCGCGTCAATTCCGTATGGGGCTGTTTAATATGCTTCGCCGAAGCCCTGATATCACGGTTGGTGGCATAAAAATTCATCCTTATCATGACTTTGCCCGTAACCTACCTGTACCAACTAATCTAAATTTGGTGCATTTAAAACCGTTACGTGGCACAGCGTTATTTACCTTTGAGCCGAATCTGGTTTATATCGCGGTTGATAACCTGTTTGGTGGCGATGGGCGTTTTCCAATTCCCGTTGAAGGACGCGAGTTCACCAATACAGAGCAGCGTATTATCAACAAAATGTTAAAACTGGCACTTGATGCCTATCGTGATGCTTGGGACTCCATCTTCAAAATTCAAGTTGAATATGTTCGTTCTGAGATGCAGGTAAAATTTACCAATATCACCTCATCACCAAATGACATTGTGGTGACGACACCTTTTCAAGTAGAAATTGGCTCTATGGTAGGGGAATTTAGTATCTGTATTCCTTTTGCCATGATTGAACCGCTACGTGAACGGCTAATCAATCCACCAATTGAAAACCTTCGCCAAGAAGATAGCGTTTGGTTAGACAGTTTAGTAAACCAAGTTAAGCACTCAGAGCTTGAGTTGGTTGCTAACTTTACTGACATTCCGCTGCGTTTATCAAAAGTCCTTACCCTGAAAAAAGGGGATGTACTCCCTATTGATAAACCAGAAAGATTGATTGCACATGTTGATGGTGTGCCGGTATTAACAAGTCAATACGGTACAGTTCATGGGCAATACGCCCTTCGTGTTGAACATTTAATTAACCCTGTTTTAAACGCTCTGGATGAGGAACAAACCAATGAGTGATGAAAATCGCCCAACTGATAATTCACAATCGGCTGAGGATATGTGGGCTGATGCAATGGAACAGCAAACTGGCAAAAGCCAAGATAATAGTTCCGACGTATTCGAACATCTGTTACCTGAAGATGATACGCTTAATCATCTATCTGATATCAATTTGATTATGGATATTCCTGTCAAATTGACAGTAGAGTTAGGGCGTACCAAAATGACGATTAAAAAACTCCTAAGCCTATCACAAGGCTCTGTAGTGTCATTAGATGGGCTTGCGGGTGAACCCCTTGATATTCTTATCAATGGCTACTTAATCGCCCAAGGAGAAGTCGTGGTCGTTTCTGATAAATATGGTATTCGCATTACCGATATCATCACCCCTTCAGAACGTATGCGCCGTCTGAGTCGTTGATCTATGGAACAGATCCCTTCCTTTTCCAGCCAAGGTGCGGTTAATACTGCCGCACCCGCCACAACGCAAACTATCCAAACACCGGCGCAACCTTTACCCGTTGGACAAAGCCTTGTGCAAGTCAGCACCGCGCTTGCGGGTATTATTGTACTGATTATTGTTGCAATGTGGCTTTTCCGCCGTTTTGGCTTTGCTCGCGGTACATTTAAAGCTAATCAAGCACAACTCACGGTTAAAGCGAGCTGTTCATTAGGTACCAAAGAGCGTGTTGTCGTTGTTGAAATCGAGCAGGAATGGCTTGTATTAGGGGTTACGGCATCGCAGATTAATCTGTTACACACCTTACCCATTCCTAATCATGCCTCGCAGGAAGCGCCTATACCACCTTCTTCACCGTTATTTATTCAATTATTACAAAAAACGCTAAAGCGAGATAAAGGCAACTCATAATGCATCAGTGTGTCTCTTATTTTAACGCATTAAAGCGCTGGCCTCTCTTCGCTAGTGTCCTTATTTTGTCACTATTGCCAAGCCATGCGTTTGCTCAATTCCCCAGTGTTATTTCACACCCATTACCGGGAGGTGGCCAAAGCTGGTCATTGCCAGTACAAACACTGATTTTTATCACAGCCCTAGGTTTTATTCCCGCCGTATTACTGATGATGACGAGTTTTACTCGGATTATCATTGTGCTGGGTTTATTGCGTAATGCGTTAGGTACACCTTCTGCTCCCCCTAACCAAGTGGTACTGGGTCTTGCGCTATTTATGACATTTTTTATTATGGCACCGGTGTTTGATAAAATTTATCAAGATGCTTATCTCCCTTTTAGTGAAGATAAAATCACTTTTGAACAAGCACTCGATAATGGCTCACAACCACTGCGCCAGTTTATGATGCAACAAACGCGCGAAACCGATCTTGCACTTTTTGCTCGTCTTGCTGATGCCCCCGCATTTGAAACACGCGATAGCGTACCTATGCGAATTTTAGTACCTGCTTATATTACCAGTGAGCTAAAAACCGCTTTTCAAATTGGTTTTATGATTTTTATCCCTTTTCTCATCATAGACTTAGTGGTTGCCAGCGTCTTGATGGCACTCGGTATGATGATGGTGCCACCCGCCACCGTTTCACTGCCTTTTAAACTCATGTTATTTGTATTAGTCGATGGCTGGCAGTTAATACTTGGCTCATTGGCTCAAAGCTTTTTTAACTAGCAAAGAGGTTCTTTATGACGCCTGAATCTGTTTTAGCATTAGGAACGGAAGCGATGAAAATTGCCTTATCCCTTGCTGGACCTCTATTATTGTCTGCACTGGTTACCGGTTTAGTAATAAGCATGCTGCAAGCAGCAACACAAATAAACGAAATGACACTGTCGTTTATTCCTAAGATCCTTGCTGTATTAGCGGCTATTTTAGTCGCAGGCCCGTGGATGCTCAGTTTGTTATTAGACTATATGCATAACTTATTTACTGGCATTCCAGGAATGATTGGCTAATAACAATGATAACCTTGACCAGTGAAATACTTAATGGCTACATCAGTGATTTTTTCTGGCCATTTGTGCGTATTTTGGCACTCTTTAGTACCGCGCCTTTGTTTAGTGAAAAACAGACACCTAAAAAATTTCGTATTGGACTCGCCTTTTTAACCACGGCGTTAATTGCACCAGGGCTACCGCAAAGTCAAGTACCTCTCTTTTCTATCATGGCTTTTTGGGTACTGATCCAACAAATTTTAATTGGCACAATTTTAGGCTTATCTATGCAGTTAGCTTTTGCTTCTGTACGTCATGCAGGAGAAGTGATTGGTTTACAGATGGGGCTGTCATTTGCGACTTTCGTCGATCCTTCAGGTGGCCCGAATATGCCTATTCTTGCTCGTATCTTTAACATGTTAACCATGTTGCTTTTTATGGTGTTTGATGGGCATTTATGGCTGTTATCGGTATTAGCAGATACTTTCTATGTTGTTCCTATTGGAAATCAGACCTTTAATTCATTGGGTATCCTTACGTTAGTACAAAGTGGTGGCACTATATTTATTAACGGGATGATGTTAGCCATGCCATTAATCACTCTACTATTAGTACTCAACCTTTCATTAGGTATTTTAAACCGTATGACACCACAGCTTTCTGTTTTTGTGGTCGGTTTCCCTCTTACCCTCACGATCGGTATGTTGGCGTTATCACTGATTATGCCAGCGTTACCTGTGTTTACTGAGCGCGTCTTTAGCGATACATTTAATCGTATTACCTTAATATTGCAGCAATTAGTTTCTTGAAAAACCTGATGATTGAGATTGTGTTATCTATTTTTCCATTGGCTAATTAAATTTAATCTGCTTTTTGTCACTTGTTTTGTTTATTCCACAATTAATATATCATTTGCTATAAACCAGTGATGAATAAAGTCAGCTAGATAACTTAATATTCGTGCTAAAGGATCAGCACGGGCACTTACTGCTACTGCGACTAAAGTCATGCATAAACCTTGTACTGACTTCATTCGTTACAGATAAAAAAATCCCCTGATAAATATCAGGGGATAATCGCTTATTTTATAGAATAAGATGCTATTTACTATTGTGACTAAATTAACGATACATCTTAAACATCGACATCTCTTTCATGTCATTAAAGACTTTATAAGATGCCTGTAATACCGACTCTTCTTGATAATAATCTGAAATTGCTTGTGTCCAATCTAAGTCACGTAACTCACTTAAGCGTTTAGCATTTCTTAATGAGGTATCTGCACCTAAATCATCTAAATTATCAAGTTCTTGAAGCTGTAAACCTAATTTAGCTTCCACACTAGAAATATTATTTAATGTGGCGCGATTAACACGGTTAGCCGTATTAATCTTATCTAATGCAGCATCACGATCAGCTTGTGGTTTTCCAACTAGAGGTTCACGTAGTGCACTGATGGCTTCATCTAAGGCATTAAAAATATCTGGCTCTGTGCCTTTTCCTCCCGATGATTGTAACGTTTCTATCCCTGTAAAGTTGGATACCATTTCAATATTGCTATCAACTTTTTGAGTAATTTGCTTGTCTCCACCTTGGTAGGTGATTTTACCCGTTTTGTCAGCAACAAAAGGTGGTTTATCTGTTTGGAAACCAGCAAAAACATAACGTCCAACACCATCTTTCGTATTGCCAATCCCCACTAACTGATCTTTTAAACCACTTAATTGTTCCGCAAGAGAGGCACGATCTTCATCACTTAATGCGCCATCATTACCGGCAGCCACTAATGTTTCTTGAATTTTTGTGGTGATATTGACCATTTGGCTTGAAAGGCTCATTTGCAATGACATGCTGTTTTTAGCAAATCCACGTGCTGTCGCATATTGCTGATTACGCGCTTCAGATTGCTTAACCATTACCGCTTGTGAGGCCGCCATCGGATCATCAGAAGGTTTTTCAACACGTCGACCACTGGAAATTTTATTCCCTTCTGTCATCCATCTACTTTGCGAGCTAGTAATATTATCCACTCGCTGAGTGTAAATTTGATTTGAACTTAAACGCACGATTTATTCCTTAATCAAAGAGGGTTTATAAGACCTGCATAATCGCATCAAACATGGTATTTGCAGTTTGAATAACTTTTGCATTTGCCATGTAATACTCTTGGATACGATACATTTCGCCGTATTCTTCATCCAAGTTGACCCCTGAAACCGATTGTTGCTGTGTTAAAATACTGCTGGTGATCGCATTTTGCGCATCATAATCAACTTGCGCAGTATTCACTTTATTACCCACCATACTTATTAGTGAGCCATAACCACCAGCAATTGTTGCTTTACCATCGATAAGTTTTTCATCGGGTAATTCGAACAATTTTTTCATGTTCTCATTATCACTAGGTCCAGAGTCTTTTGTACCCGCGGCAGCTATTTTGCTTGGATCGCTGATTGCAACACTCATTCCTGCAATCACGTTGCCTACAGATTGAACAACGATAGAATCGCCCTCTTGTGCAGCTCCATTGACTTTGATGCTCATTCCTTCGAATTCTAATTCACCCGTTGTTGCATTAGGTGTTGCTGTAAATTTACGATTCCCCGGCTCTACAGTGACATTCCATTTACCACCTTCATACTTAACCGTATAATCCGCAGCTTTAACTTCTCTTGTGTCAGTGTATTTGACATCAAAAGTCGCATCACCTTTGTTCTTACCATTAGGCATGGTATGTGCCCCACCTAGGTTGAAGAACTTATCACCTTTATCGCCGTTTAAATCAAAACCTTGCTCATGTTGTTTATTAAATTGATCGCCCAACACTAAAGCTAATTGGTTTAATTGATTTCGGCTTGCATCTAATACTTCATTACGGCTACGGTAAGCGCCACCTAATTCACCGCCATTAATACGTTTAGCATCAACTTCACGGACTTCATCAATACCGTTGCTATAACCAACAACAAGGCGTTCACTGTTTTTACTGGAAGGAATAGCAGAGACTTCATAAGAGCGCGTCCCCGCAACAAGAGGAAGACCATTGGCAAAGCTGACATTAACAAACCCGCCATCTTGTTGGGTCACTTGTACATCAACTAGCGTATTTAGCTCTTGAATTAAGCGGTCGCGTTGGTCGAGCAGATCATTAGGCTCGGCACCATTAAAACCTTGGGAGCGGCTAATTTCTTGATTTAATTTAGCTATCTGCTTGGAATATTCATTAATATTCTTAGTGGTATTAGTGACTTGGCTATTAATGTCTTTTTCGAGATCGCGCAATGATTGATCCGCTTTATTAAACATATTCACCATTGCTTCCGCTTTACCCAGTATGGTGGTACGAGCTGGGTTATCTTCCGCATTGTTCGTTACATTAGGTAAGCTGGTAAAGAAGTCATCAATTGCACTGGAAACATCATTGCCTTTATCCGCTAATAAATTATTTATTTGCGAGATATTTTTGTTATAGCTATTTAAAGCACTCTGTTTTGTTACCGCACGATTCATTTGCCCCGCAAGGAACTCATTATATTCGCGATGAATACGACTCACATTAACACCATTTCCAATATAACCATTACTGGTCATCGTGCCACCGTTTTCATTAAATACGGTCATTTGACGGTTATACCAATTTACTTTTTGGTTAGCGATATTATTACTAATTGTGCTCATCGCAGCTTGTGCTGCATTAAGCCCGCTCATCGCTGTATTAATTAAATTGTTGGACATTTGTCTATCCTTTTACGTTTAGTCATCTCCTGTATGTTCGGAGCATAACTAGGCAATTGATATGGATGCTCTGCTATTTGTTATCGGTTATTCCCCCCTAAACTTGAGGGGAGAATAGTTAAAAGAGTTCACTTAAATCATGCGTATAAGTTTTCGCAACTTGCTCACCCTGTCCCTTTAATTGCCCTATAATAGAAACAAGTTTTTTGGCATACCCCGGATCGGTTGCATAACCGGCTTCTTGAATATGATAAGCAGCCTGTTCTGGTGTTTTGGCTTGCGGTACTTTGGCATAGCGCGGGCTTTCCGTAAGCAATCTTAGATAATCTTGGATAGCCTCCACATAAGAGCCGTAGACACGGAAATTATCACGCATCTTGATCGATTTACCGTCAATCACTTCCGTTGTCATAATATTAGTGACAGGCCCTTTCCAATAACGCCCCGCTTTAATACCAAACAGGTTGTAGCTCGGTTTTCCATCACCCGTTAAAATTTCTCGTTTACCCCAGCCAGATTCTAGTGCCGCTTGTGCTACAACTAAAAGATGATGAATACCTGTACCTTGTGTCGCTTGTTTAGCAGGCCCTAACAATTTAGCGGCAAAAGAAGCGCTACTTTCAGACAGTCCTTTTAACTTGCCTACCGTACTTTCAACTGCATTTTGTAACGGTTGCATCGCACGATAGAGCTGGCCTAATGCTTGTGTTGGCATTGATTGAAAAATATCACTGCTGTCTAATGGCATCGGCGTTTTACCGGCCAGTTCGCTCGGTTCCATCGTTACTTTAGCTGACAGTTGTTTTTCAATCATGTCAGCAAATCCCAAGCCTTTTTTGGATAAATCTTGAGCAATTTGCTGATCATAAAGAGAGGTGTACATTTTAGTGCTTTCTGAATTGAACATACTCTCTTGTGGAATAGCTTCACGCATACTTTTTAACATCATTTGCACAAAAACCCCCTCAAGTTGCTGCGCCACTTGGCGCAGCCCTTGCTGATCGGCATTTTGTCCAACCTGATATTTAAGTTTATTCAATGCGTTACTATCATATGCCGGCGTTGAAATATTCGGCATTGAAGAAAGCAGAGATAACTCTTTCATCAGATAATCTCCAATCTCGCCCGTAAACAACCCGCACTTTCCATCGCTTGTAATATCGACATGAGATCTGTTGGGGTCGCACCTAGCGCATTGAGTGAACGGATCACTTCATTGAGGCTAGCACTGGCGTTGACTTTTTGTAATGAACCACCCTTTTCATTGACATTAACACTCGTATTACGTGACACAACCGTACTGCCACCTGCAAAGGGGGTATTCGGTTGACTCACATTCACTTGGCTATCTACCGTAACAGATAAGTTGCCTTGTGCGATGGCACAGCTACCTAATACCACATCACGGTTCATTACAACGGAACCTGTTCTTGCATTGATAATCACTTTAGCATCAGCAATAACTCGTTTTACCTCAAGGTTTTGCACATCTGCTAAGAAACGAACTTGTTCACTTTTACCAAGAGGTACACGTAATTGCACCGTACGGGCATCAAGAGGAAGCGCCGTTCCTACCCCTCGTAGTTTATTAATCGCATCAGCAATACTTTGTGCTAGCGTGAAGTTTTCTTCGTTAAGCTGTAAGTTTAATAATCCCGTTTGACCAAACTGAGAAGGTAACTCACGCTCAATAATGGCACCGTTACTAATACGTCCACCCGCTAATTGATTGACTTTTACGCTGCTGCCCCCCGCAGAAGCACCAGAGCCACCGACAATAATATTCCCTTGGGCTACCGCATAAACCTGACTATCTACCCCTTTAAGTGGGGTCATCAGTAACGTACCACCTCGTAAACTTTTGGCATTACCTAATGAAGAAACAACCACATCGATAGATTGCCCAGTACGACCAAAAGGAGGTAGTTTTGCTGTCACCATCACTGCCGCGACGTTTTTTAACTGCATATTGGTGCCCGCAGGTACGGTGATCCCCAATTGTGAGAGCATGTTATTTAGACTTTGCGTGGTAAAAGGTGTTTGCATGGTTTGGTCACCCGTACCATCGAGGCCGACAACCAAACCATAACCAATCAGCGCATTTTCTCTTACCCCTTCAACCGAAGTAAGATCTCTGATCCGTTCGGCATGGGCAGAAAAGCCGACACATGTCATCACGATAAAGAAAAGGCTAATCGCTAATTTTTTCATCTAGATCCTACTCGTTAAAAAGGTGATACATTTAAGAAGAAACGTTGTAGCCATCCCATGGATTGCGCTTCATTAATATAACCGTCTCCGATATATTCAATACGCGCATCAGCAACTTGGGTTGAATTGACCGTGTTTGAGCCACTGATAGTGCGCGGATTCACAACGCCTGAAAATCGAATAAATTCAGTACCTTGGTTTATCGCAATTTGTTTTTCACCCACAACGTGTAGATTGCCATTTGCCAATAACTGATCAACCGTTACCGTAATGGTGCCTTTAAAGGTGTTATTCGCATTAGCACCACCTTTACCACCGAACTCACTGTTTCCTTCCATGCCCATATCAGTACGGCTATTCCCTAATAATCCTTCTAAGAACCTTGGTGTAATAGAAGCAAGGAAACCGGCTTTACCATTGCGACTGGCATTCGCCGACGAGTTTTTACTGGCACTGACATTTTCTTGCAAGGTGATAGTCAATGTATCGCCAATATTTCGCGGTCGCCTATCTTCAAATAATGGCTGATAACCAAAATAAACCGGCTGGGTAGCCTGAAAAATAGAGCCATTAGGTGCTGGTGTGGTAGGCGCAGTAGGTATTGCCGTGGTGTGTCCTTCAACCAATGGTTTTTTCGGTATCTGAGCGCACCCTGCTAGTGTCAGTACCAACAGGGCGGTACCTAAACGTTGATGACGACGCCATCTGACACTAAGCTTGCTTGCCCCAGAATTGTCAGTAATGACCTTTGTATCCATCTTCGATACTCTTTTAGTAATACGCCTGACAGAAATTCTGTCAGGCTAATGAATCAACGAAATTAGAGTTGCGTGAGTTTCTGTAACATCTGATCAGAAGTTGAAATCGCTTTACTATTAATTTCATAAGCACGCTGAGTTTGGATCATATTGACCAATTCTTCCGCGACATTAACGTTAGAGGTTTCAACATATCCCTGATATAACAAGCCCGCACCGTTAATACCCGGCGCATTCTCAGTAGGTGCTCCGGAGCTGGCTGTTTCTAAGTACAGATTTTCCCCAACACTTTCTAACCCGCTATCATTAATAAATGTGGTGAGGGTTAATTGCCCTACTTGTTGAGGTGCAGGCGATCCTTCAATCTCCACACTGACAATACCATCACGACCTACCATCACCTTTTTAGCGGTTTCTGGCAAAATAATCGCTGGGACGATTTGAAAGCCACTGGAGGTCACTAGTTGCCCATTTTGGTCCATTTGAAAAGAGCCATCACGAGTATAAGCATCCGTACCATCAGGTAATTGAACATGGAAAAAACCTTGCCCTTTGATAGCAACATCACGCGTACCATTAGTTTGGGCTAAATTACCTTGGCTATGTAAACGTTCTGTCGCCACTGGGCGAACACCAGTACCAATTTGTAAACCAGAAGGCGCATTCGTCTGCTCGGATGTCATCGCTCCCGGTTGACGAATAGTTTGATAGAGTAAATCCTCAAAAACCGCACGCTGGCGTTTAAAACCATTTGTGCTGACGTTTGCGAGGTTGTTGGAAATCACATCCATGTTAGTTTGTTGTGCATCCAACCCTGTTTTAGCAATCCATAAAGAACGGATCATGGTTTTCCCCTTACACTATTTAACTCATTGATAGCAATTGGTTAGCGCGTTGCGCATTATCATCTGCACTGTGGATCACCTTCATTTGCATTTCGAAACGGCGGGCATTGGCAATCATATCGACCATAGCTTCAGCAGGATTGACGTTGCTACCTTCTAATACACCAGCAAGGACTTTGACGTTATCGTCCGCAGGTAACGTTTCACCCACTCGTGCTGTACCTTGAGGTGATAGGTGAAATAGACCATCATCGCCTCGTACCAAATCATTTTGTTCTGGCTTCACCATTTTTAGGCGACCAATTTGCCCTAGCATTTTGGGTGGATCGGTAGGGACATGAGCCGTGACAATGCCGTTATTAGCAATGCTAATTTCCGCTTGTGGTGGCACTTCAATTGCGCCATTATCGCCCATCAAAAGACGTCCTTGTACCATCAACATGCCATCAGCGTTACGCTCAATATTGCCGTTTCGGGTATACGCTTGCGTACCATCTTCAAGTTGAACAGCCAAATAGCCATTATCACTTAACGCAACGTCCATCGGTCTGCCGGTGTAATTCATCGTTCCCTGACGCTGATCACTACCGGGCGTTGACGCGACGGTAAGTGTACGCGTCGGTAAGGTTTCGCCATTGATAGGTACGGCTCGCATCGCACTAAGTTGCGCTTTAAACCCTGGTGTTGATGCATTTGCTAAATTGTTCGCCACGACAGCTTGGTTTTCCATTGAGTGTCTGGCACCGCCCATCGCGGTATAAATCACATGATCCATAACAGATGATTTCCTGCGTTATTAGCGCATGCTAACTAGTGTTTGCAGGATCTGATCCTGAGTTTTGATAGTCTGCGCATTAGATTGATAGTTACGTTGAGCAACAATCATGTTAACTAACTCTTGGCTCATATCTACGTTAGAGGCTTCTAAGGCATTGTTGGTTAATTTACCGAATACGCCAGAGCCTGCCACACCAACAATGGGTGAGCCTGAACCATTGGTTTCAGACCACATATTGTCACCTTGTGAACTTAAGCCACCAGGATTGGCAAAGTTAGCTAATGCGATTTGACCAACCACTTGGCTTTGTTGGTTTGAGTAGGTCGCCATAATGGAACCATCTGGCTCAATACGGAAATTGGTAAATTCCCCTGCTTGATAACCATTTTGCGCGAGTTTAGAGACACTTGATTCAGCGACTTTTTGCTGCGTACTACCACTAAAGTTCATTTCCATATCCATGGGTTGTGAACCTTTATAAGCAACGGTAGTAAAGTTTTTCAGCTTAGGTGCTGTTTCATCTAATACCCCGTTATCCTTATAAACTAATTTACCCAGATCTTGTGCTGGCTCACCTGTTGTGGTGTCTTGAGCATACACACTCCATTCGTTATCTTTGGTTTTAACAAAGAATAAGTTCAGGTTATGTTCATTACCTAAACTATCGTAGGTTGTCACGTTAGTACTAAAGTTATAAGAATCGTTATCTTTGGGATCAAATTTATGTGTTGTTTGATCGATAGCCTCTTCAGCTGAATTCAAGTTAACCGTCATATCCATTTTATCGGTTGCACTTGCATTCATCATATCGGTAGGAATAATGATAGGCGTTGGTGTTGCCCCTTTTTGTACTACATTTTTACCGTCTACGTTTTGTACTGGATAACCTGTAATACGCATGCCTTGCATATTAGTGAGATAGCCGTTTTTATCTTTGCCAAATTCACCGTTACGTGAATAGAAAACGCCACCGTTACTATCTTCAATACGGAAGAAACCACCACCAGAAATCGCCACATCGGTTGGGCGGTTAGTAGTAGTGATACTACCATCTTTAAAGTTTTGGCTAATGCCTGATACTTTTACACCAAGCCCTGCACCAGAGCCGGCAAAAACATCGGCAAAAGAGACTGTTGCCCCCTTAAAACCGTAGGTTGCAGAGTTTGAGATATTATTACCAATAGTATCTAAATTAGCGGCTGCTGCATTTAAACCACTGACTGCTTGAGAAAAGGACATGCGCCCTCCATTATTGAATTAATGTTGATTAAAAAACTTTACGAATTTCGTCCAATGAAACGATGACACCGAGGCCAACATCAAGATGAGGTTTTCCCTCTTTCATAGAAACGGAATTGACTATCGCACTTTTAAGTGTTTTTACTGGAACTTGAGCATCATTAAATGTGGCATTTACTGTAAATTGATATTTTCCAGTAGGAACTTTATTACCATCATCATCAGTGCAATCCCAAAAGAAGTGATAAACATCCGGCAGAATTTTTGAATTCATTTCGATCGTGCGAACTTTAGCCCCACTACTATCAGTAATATTGACTGTAAGCGTATCTATTGGACTAAAGGATTCAAAACCAAAAGCGCTGGAGAAGATATTTTCATTATCTGTCGCATCAGTAGATGCACGTAACTTACCTAATTTAGTATCAGGTGTTGTATCTGTATCTTTATCTGTATCTGCATCAGATCCAGCGTTTTCACCATTATTAATCTTATCAACGCTGATTTCATTACCGGCAATCATCACCATATGATTAACCAATGAGGTCGCACGTAATGCCTGACTTTGGTCAATTTGCCCAACAATGGTATTGACTGTTTTATTTAGCGTCTCTATCCCCTCAACCGTAGAAATCTGTGCTAACTGTGACGTTAACTCATTATTCTGCATTGGGTTGGTGGGATCTTGGTTTTGCATCTGCGTGATAAGCAACGTCAGGAAATTACCTTTAATATCATCACTCCCCCCTTTTTTAGTGTGGTAGGATGAAGGCGCTTCCCCGATAATGGTATTATCAGTAGGTTCATTCATTGAGGCAGAAATACCCACAATTTATTCTCCCTATTGACCTATCATTAGCGTTTTTTGCATCAGCGATTTCGCTGTATTCATCACTTCAACGTTAGCCTGATAACTTCTTGACGCCGAAATAGTGTTGATCATTTCACCGACTACATCGACATTAGGCTTACGCACATAGCCTTTTTCATCTGCAAATGGATTTCCTGGCTGATATTCCATACGAAAGGGGGTCGGATCGTCCACTACTTGCGTAACATGAACACCACCAATATCTTGACCTGCCGGCGCATTCACTTGGAAAACCACTTGTTTTGCACGGTAAGGTTCACCATCAGGCCCCACAACGCTATCTACGTTGGCCATATTACTTGCACTGACGTTTAAACGTTGTGATTGTGCTGAAAGTGCAGAACCTGAAATATCGAAAATACTAAATAAAGACATACTCTTTATCCTTGTTGCAATACAGCCATCATGCTTTTAACTTGAGAGTTAATAAATGTCACATCTGCCTGATATTTAACGCTATTATCGGCAAAATTACTCCGTTCCATATCCATATCGACCGTGTTACCATCCATCGATGTTTGATGAGGAACCCGATAAAGCAAATCAGCCTCTAAGCGATAACCGGGCTTAATAGGAATATGGCGTTCTGATGTCATTGTCAGTTGCAATCCATGACTACCAGTACGCCCATTTTCCATGGTTTTTTTCAACTCAGCCGCGAAATCAATATCCCGTGCTTGGAAGCCTGGCGTATCAGCATTAGCAATATTTGCCGCCAAAATTTCTTGGCGTTTATTACGTAGTGAAAGCGCTTCTTGTTGAAAATGAAACGTATTTTCTAATTTATCGAGCATCTTCTATCCTTGGTGGCTAAGCCACTTACCCTCAGCTGATAAAACAATTTCAGTTAACAGAATAAACGCTCAAAAAAAAGATGATTGGAGGAATAGGGGTAAATTGAATTGCTATTTATGCGTTTAAGGTATGTGAAGAGGATGTACACTATTTTGGCTAAATAAGTTTAACCACACCATTAGCATAAACTTTATAAGGTGATACAAACTATGTCTGTTAGAACGTTTATCGGTGTTATTTCTTTTTTCTTTATAGTAAATAGCGGTATAGCCAATCCCCTACCCGAAGCGCTACAGCAATTTTTCCAAACGCGCCACCACAAAGACGATAAAGTCACCGTAACCGTTTTAACCCCAGAGGATAAATGGCCACATTGCCAACAACAAGAAATCCTACAGCATGCAGGCTCTCGCAATTGGGGACGTCTTTCTATCCCCATTCAGTGCGATAATCAACGTCGTTTTATACAAGTAGATGTGAGTGTTTATGGACAATATTTAGTCGCTAAAAAAGAGATTAATCGTGATGATGTAATAACAACATCTTCGATTAAGATCATAAAAGGAGATTTAGAAAAGCTACCTTATGACGTGTTAAGAGATGCTGTTTTTATTAAAAATGCCATTGCTATGCGCCATATTGCGACCGAAAAACCAATAACATCAACTATGGTTCGTCGCCCTTGGGCCATTTTAGCGGGGCAGACTGTAACGGTTTTTGCACAAGGTGATCACTTTCAAATCCGTTATGAAGGAAAAGCGATTAACAATGCCGTTGCCAATGAAAGTATTCGTATACGGGTCAAATCAGGGCAAATTATTACTGGTGAAGCGCTGGAAAATGGCTCTGTACGTATCCCCTTGTAATACATTAAAGATAACAATTAAAGGTAACGATAAGCAGAATAAGCCTATATTAAATGACTTGTTAACCGTTTTAATGATAGCAAGGCAAGGTAAACTCTCTTGCACTATAAGTTGAATAAAAACGCTGCTTGTAGACTAGTGCTAATAAGTACGCTACAGCTTGAAGTACGACGAGAAAATACTCTAAATAATTCAAGTTATAACTAGGCGGCAAGCGAATGAGTTGCTAGGAGCATACATAAGTATGTGACTAGTGCGAATGAGTGATGCCAACAACGCTACAGCTTGAAGTATGACGAGAAAATACTCTAAATAATTCAAGTTGTAGCTAGGCGGCTAGCGAATGAGTCGCTAGGAGCATACATAAGTATGTGACTAGTGCGAATGAGTGACGCCAACAACGCTACAGCTTGAAGTATGACGAAAAAATACTCTAAATAATTCAAGTTGTAGCTAGGCGGCTAGCGAATGAGTCGCTAGGAGCATACATAAGTATGTGACTAGTGCGAATGAGTGATGCCAACAACGCTACAGCTTGAAGTATGACGAGTAAGATAACATTAAAGTTTATATCTACACTGCCGATATAAAACTACAAGATGATAGGCGAAAACACATAGGTTGTTTACAATGGCTTCATCTGACGATTAATTGATGCCTAACAAAGGATTTTCCTATGAGTATTGAACGCACAAATCCACTTATCCCAATCACGGCCATTTCTCAGCGTAACCTTAATGAAGGTACCCAAGAAGCACGAAAAACCGGTAATACGCAAACAAAAGCAATGGCGGGTGATACTTCTGTGAAACTAAGTGAAGCACAGAAAAAATTAGTTCAACCTAGCAATCAAGACATCAATGTCGAGAAAGTTGCCCGTTTAAAAGCAGCGATTGCCGATGGAACATTAACAATGGACAGCAGCAAAATTGCGGAAGCACTTTTCCGAGAAGCTGCTGAAAGCATAACTAAATAATATTAAAGATTATGATGGAAGAACTCCGCCAGACCTTAGATCTTCAGTTATCACAGCTCAATACCATTGCGGGTATTTTACGTGCTGAGCAACAGTTATTATGTGCAGGAAGTATTGATATCAATAAGCTGCATGAAATAACTGAACAGAAGAATTTTGTATTAACAGCCCTAGGTCATACCGATCAAAAACGTCAAATACTCAGTAAACAAGTTGGTATTGATAGACCCTATCAAGGACAGCCTTTTTTAGCTGATTTATGGGGACAACTGGTTGATCTAACGGAAGAGTTAAAACATCTTAATCAACACAATGGCTTATTGTTAGAGCAACATATTACTCGCAATAGTGAAACGCTACATTTTCTACAGAAAAATCATAGCCCAACACTTTATGGTGCAGATGGACAAGCACAGCGTTCAATATTAGCTGGGCGAAAAATACAAATATAATTTTCTTTTATAATTAAAGAATAGTCCCTGTATTATTTCAATATAATACAGGGAGTGTTTTGTTTAATATATTGATTTATATGTAACAACCTTCAGATAAATATTGAATTAGCGTTAGGATTTAAATCGATAGTAATAATAAGAATTATATTTTAAATTAAAATAGCCTTATTTGTATTTACTATAATCTATAATCGTTGATCTACCTAATTTATATTTTGTTCCCCCCTCTAATCTTAATTCCTCTGTTCCTATTAACAAGTTTTTACCTTCAATATCAACTTTATCATCATTTAATTGTAATATAATACGACCATCCCCCTGGATTTTACCACCAAGAAATATACTATCCTCAGCGAGGATATGAAAAACACTATTATACGACAATGATATATTACCTATTCCTATGGTTCCTACTCTTCCATATAAATAACTATCATCAATATTAAATGTTCTATCTAAAAGCAACCTATCCGCTTTCATAAATAGAATACTATCTTTAACATTAAATGATGAATTATTAAGAACAGAAGAATATTGATAAACCATTACTTTTGATTGTTTCGTCCCATCATAAGCTGTTCTATATAAATTATCATCTTGATTTATATCTATGTTTCCTGTGTTAATTAAGCTATAAGACTCATGATTTAGTGACAAAGTATTTATATTACCATGATTATAAACGTTACCCTGTTTTGATTTTATTATTAAATATCGACTATTTATTCCTGCCTCTGTCCTTAACAAAAAATGGCTGTGTTTATTATAATCATTTTTAGCTCCAAGATTAAACTCACTTAACCCCATATCAAAACGAATATATTCAGCATTTAAATCACCGTCAATCAAGTCTACATTATTAGAGATAATATTTATCATTCCAGATGAAATATCTTTATAATTTCGATTAATATGCATATGTTCATTTTTATCTAATTTATTTCTCATATCAAAAACAACACTAGAACCTATATCTGCTATAGTGAATGTCTTAGAAAATTTCCCTGTACTGCTACCTGCAATTAGTTTAATATCATTAATTCCAGAGAAAGAACAATCACGACAAGAAATTCCATTAGGATTAGCTATAACCACTGTTGCCTTTTTTCCTTGTAACTCAAGCTCACCTCTCAGAATTGAAAAATCTTTAGAAACAACCTCATTAATAATTAATTCTGCTTCAGCATTATTTTTTAATGATAAACCCAAATTACCAACATCAAGACGATTATAATAGATATGGGCGGTACCATCTTGATTAGTATTTATCACTTCAATTTGTGTTTTCCCTGTGTCATCATTAATAGATACTTTTGCATCTGATAATGAATCAGAATGTAAAATAACATCTTGATAAGCATAGCAAGATAATGAAATAAATACAGATAACAGTGAGACAGTAAATAGAGCGTTTTTTTTCATGGACATTTCCTTTGGTTTTAAAACTGATTATCATAATTAGCACAAGG
>NZ_CAWQOK010000028.1:0-2095 GCF_963896075.1 Proteus sp. G4415 | reverse complement strand
TGGACGGAACGTAAAAGCTAAATCTGGTTTAAACCGCTCAATACTGGAGCAGGGCTGGTATGAAATGCGCCGTCAGCTTGAGTACAAGCAGCTCTGGCGAGGAGGTCAGGTACTGGCAATACCACCGGCCTACACCAGTCAGAAGTGCGCTTGCTGTGGTCATACAGCAAAGGAAAACCGCCAGTCACAAAGTCAATTCGAGTGCCTTGAATGTGGATATACAGCGAATGCTGATATCAACGGGGCACGTAACATTTTAGCGGCAGGACATGCCGTGCTTGCCTGTGGAGGGAGGGTGCAGTCAGACCGCCCGTCGAAGCAGGAACCCGCCGAGGTGATTCAGAGGAACGCAGTAGGGATCCACGTCCTTTAGGGCGTGGAGGATGTCAATATTGAGCCAGTACATAATGATTTAATGTTCCCTATTATTTAAGTATCAAAAAATAATTTCTATCAATGGCCTATTGCCTGATTATGCTATTAAAGCAGAGGACTAGGCTAAGAACGACGACCAAATAATGTGCCCAGTCTCGCACTGTGGTGTCTGAAAAGCACACAATATGTTTTAAAAGCCGCAAAGCGGTGTAAAATAAATAGATATTGCTTTGTCTATCTTAAAGCTAAATCATTAAATCAAAATAAGTAACAAGTGGAAATAACCTCTTAAGACTATAGGCTAATGTAAGATAGTGATGATTTATTTTTGCGCTTAAGAGGAGTGACAGGGTATATTGTTGTCATGACTAAACGGACACTCAAAGAAATGAGGGGATCATGCGAATTAAATTGTTATTGGGAGCCACTGCAGCGTTGTTGTTAGCAGGCTGTTCTGCAACAAATACATTGACCAGTGCAGGTTCACAGGTACAAATTACTGATACGCAACCAGGCAGCGAGTGCCAGTTATTAGGCACAGTAACCGGCGTTCAGAATAATTGGTTATCAGGCTCTCGTACTGAAAGCCAATCACTACGCGGTGCTGCTAATGATTTACGCAACAAAGCAGCCGCTATGGGTGGTAATGTTATTTTTAATGTTGGTACAGGTGCAGGTAGCATTGTCGATAGCTTTGCGCCACTAGATAGCAAAATGAGTGGACAAGTTTATAAATGTCAGTAACAAACAATGGTTGTGTACATTGATAAGCTAGCTCGTGACTAACATATCTGGCCCTAATGTCTATCAGGGTCAGATTGTTTTTTATCAAAATCAGTAAACTAATCGTTTCTAAATTCGACTGAGGGCTGTTTTAATCGCCTCGTCACCATCTAATATAGGAATGCATTTTTTAAATGTATTCGGCTTATCTAATATCTCTGCTAATGTTGCCGCGACATTATCAATAGTGATTTCACCTTTTGTAGCATTATCTTCCAATTTGGTCGTAATTTTATATGTGCCTTGTTTTTCAGTTAAATAGCCTGCTTGAACAAGGGTGAAATCTAACTGGGTACGATCCCGTAAGTAGAGGTCGGCAAAATATTTAGCAGTAAAATAATCAATTAATTCAGTCCATTTATCAGGTGATAATGAATTAATCGCACTGAGCATAATATATCTTTTTATTCCTTTTTTTTCTGCTGCTTGCATCGTTTTAACAGCACCATGTAAATCAACTTGTAATAAATCCTTTCCTCGGGAGCCTGTCGTAAAATAGATAGCCTCTAAATTGTCTGGCAATAAATCGGTGATGGATGATAACGGCTTTGTTATGTCCAATTCAATTTCATGGTACTGTGAGGGATGATGTACTGATGTGTCGGATAATTTTCGGGTTGTACCTATGACATGATGACCTTTAGCAAGTAATATTTCGATTAAACGCTGACCTACTCGACCTTTAGCGCCAATGACGAGAATATTCATATTTCCTCCATTAAAATCTCAATTTCGTGTTTGAAGCTCCTCTTTACACTGAACTTAATTTTAAAACTTATTTTTTAATCAGGTAAATTATGTACCGTAAAAACTATCATTTAATGATTATTACTATAAGCGTAGTAGGATTTTTTTAGAGTCAAATGCAAATAATACAATAAATTAAAAAATAAAATATCCAATTCTACTAGGATAGATAATTATATGACTAATAGAT
>NZ_CAWQOK010000027.1:0-1588 GCF_963896075.1 Proteus sp. G4415 | reverse complement strand
CATATCTAACACAATTTTTATCATTTATTGGTATTAATAATGTACAGTTTATTCTCACCGAGGATACTGCGCTAGGCGAAGAATATGCACAACAGTCACATGTTCAAGCACAAAAAGAAATAAATTTAATTATCAATAAAGAAATAATGATAAAATAAAAATATATCTAATGGCACCTTTAATCAAGGTGCTATTTATTTATAAATATAATTACACAAATAAAACCTCTGTTTTTTTTAAAAAAAACCCTCAATAGATAAATCCTTCATCTTTTACCTATAATTTAAAATTTAAATCTAACAAACCAACCCAAAAAAACATATTTCGCTAATCATTTAACAAAATAATACTAATCATAATTATATATAACTTGTCAAATTTCACGTAAAAAAATATTATTATCTCGCTCTTAATTATGAGCAAATTTGTAACTACAATTAATACTTAAATGGACTTTAAAATGAAAAAATCATTATTTTCACTATTAATTCTATCTACACTTTCTTTATCAACACAAGCTATTGCACAACAGATTCACCTTGGTGGTTATAATATAGATATCCAAGGCAGAGTAATTGACGAGAAACTAACTTGTGTCGTTCAAGATATTACTCCAATTCAATTGGATGATGCTTACGTTGATTCTTTACTACTTACTCCTGAAAAACGATTTAGTGTGGATTTTTCTGGCTGTACTAATCAAGCAAGAGATAGAAAAGTCAAAGTAGTTGTTGGACAACAAAACGCTACTCATTTAATGAATACAGGTTCGACAGAAAATGATACCAATGCTCGAGTAGCATTATTGCGTTCTACAGGTGAACTTGTTCCACTTAATGGTGAGCGAGAACAACGTACATTTTCTTCGGAGGTTGCCGGTGAACGTGGTAGCTTAGAATTTTTATTAAAATATGATAGACCAGAATCGATTGATGATGCTGTTACCGCAGGTGCTTTCAATGCAGCCTTATCTCTTGATGCTTACGTCACTGATGATATCCAATAAAAAAGGCCAAAATTAAATATAATTCTGCTTTAATTTTTAACCCAATATAAAGCCGGGGAAATACCGGCTTTTTATTTATGGATTAATATAATAAATAACTTAACTAATGGTTAATTAAAAAACATATGATTAAAAAATATATTGTTTATATAATATCATTTGTCTTTACATTCTCATGTTATGCTTCTATTCAAATTAATAAGGATAGATTTTTTTATAAAGAACAAGATAAGGAAATTCTATTTGACATAAGAAATAAAAGCGAACAAAAAACCTATATTATTCAAAGTTGGGTATCACACTATAACAAAGAAGATAATAGTGAGGCACCATTTATCATTTCTCCTAGTTTAATAAGATTAGCACCCAATGAAAATTTTACATTAAAAATTATCAAAACGGATGATATAAAAGAAATCAACCAAGAATCTGTATATAGAGTAAATATAAAAGTAGTTCCAGTTATAGATGATGAGATGGCTGATAAAAACTTGCTTCTTATCTCTTTAAACTCAATATATAATCTTTTCTATACACCTAGCAATATTATTAACAAAAGTGATAATAAAGATATTAATTTTT
>NZ_CAWQOK010000026.1:0-28722 GCF_963896075.1 Proteus sp. G4415 | reverse complement strand
TGTATACAGAGTTTCAAACATGTCTATCTCGAATTTTATTTATATTACTTAAGCTATTAAGTAAATAGGCTTCTTATTATCAAAAAAACGAAATGCAACTAGATATGTGCAGTTACATATATTAAATGCGTTAAGGATATTATAATGATCCATGCTTTTATTAAAAAAGGGAGCTTTCAGGATTCCGTCAGCCTGATGATAATTTCCCGAAAATTAAGTGAAGCCCCTGAGGTGGAAGAAATTTCCGTCATGATGGGAACACCAGCGAATAAATCTCTCCTTGATGTCACCGGTTTTTGGCATGACATTTTTAACGAAGCGACACCGAATGATATCTGTGTTTCGATTAAAGCTGAATCAGACGATCCCGCTATTATCGAGACTATCTCCAGTGCGTTAGAAGAAGCCTTAGCTGATATTGCTAACGGTCAAAAAAGTGGTAATAAATTAACCACTGTACGTAGCTGGCGTACGGCTAAACAAAAAAGTCCTAACGCTAATATGTTGCTTATTTCTATTGCCGGTGAGTATGCGGCAGAATTAGCTGATACGGGATTAGAAGATGGCTGTAATGTGATGCTATTTTCCGATAACGTCTCTATTGCTGATGAAAAAGCATTAAAAGAAAAAGCCGCCGCTAACGGATTGATAGTCATGGGGCCTGACTGTGGTACGGCAAATATTGCTGGCGCACCTTTAGCCTTTGCTAACATTGCACCGAAAGGCTCTATTGGTATCGTTGGTGCATCAGGGACAGGAATTCAAGAGATCACCTCACAAATTGTATTACAACGCCAAGGGGTTTCTCATGCAATAGGTCTGGGGGGACGAGATCTCAGCGAGCAAATTGGTGGCATTAGTGCTATCACGGCTATTAATATGCTGGCGGCAGATCCTCAAACCCGTGTGATTGCTTTTGTTTCTAAACCTCCCGCGCCTGCAGTACGTGAAAAAATTATTGCAGAAATGAAGCGTCATAATAAACCGATAGTGGCGCAATTCTTAGGAACAACACCAGAGAAATATCAAGACGATAATATCTATTTTACTCGCACCTTAGACGAAACGGCGCGTATTGCGGCTACGTTAGCACGTGTTGAAGATAGTGCTGCTCAGTTACCCAAAGTGGCAGGTAAAAAGATTATTGGATTATATGCGGGTGGAACATTAGCGGCAGAATGCGCGATGTTGTTATCTGAGCAACTCAATGTGGCGGTAGATAACGAACATAAGCAAGGTACGATGCTCGATGCACAAGGGCATAAAATTATTGATATGGGCGATGATTTTTATACCCAAGGCAAACCCCATCCAATGATAGATCCTTCTACTCGCAATAAATTTATTAGTGAATTAAGTAATAAGCATGATATTGGCGTATTACTGGTCGACTTTGTGATTGGTTATGGTGCAACGTCAGATCCAGCAGGTGCATTAATTCAAGAAATTAAAAAATTAAATGAAAAACGTGGTGAAGCTAATCCACTGATTACTATCGCCACTATTACCGGTACGCAGGAAGATCCTCAAAACCGTAGTGAGCAACAAAAACAGCTACAAGATGCAGGTATTATTGTGATGGATACCTTGCCAGAAGTCGTACTGTTAGCCAAAGAATTAATCCAGCCACATCCAGTAGAAGCCGCTGCTGAAATTTCACCACTTTTAAATGGGATCTCCGTGATCAACGCCGGATTACGCAGTTTTGCTGACGATCTGCAATCCAGTGGTACGCCTGTTGTTCATTATCAATGGGCACCTGTCGCAGGTGGTAATAAAAAACTGGCTGAAATATTAAAGAAATTGAAATAAGGAATTGCAGATATGTACTCAACTATCGAACAAGCGAATGAAGCAGTTATCGAACGTATCCGTGAAGCCCGTCCTCACTGGTGTGATGTGAGTTTAGCAAAAGAAGTAGTGCCAACGTTAGCAACAGGAAAAAAATTACTGCATGCGGGACCTCCTGTAACTTGGCAAGAAATGAGTGGCCCTGTCCGTGGCGCCTGTATTGGTGCTAGCTTATTTGAAGGTTGGGCTGAAAATGAAGCACAAGCCTTGGCTATGTTAGAGGCGGGAGAGATTGAGTTTATTCCTTGCCATAATGTCAATGCCGTAGGGCCGATGGGCGGTATTACTTCTGCTCATATGCCAATGCTAGTGATTAAAAACCATGTTCACGGTAACTATGCTTACTGCAATATGAACGAAGGTATTGGTAAAGTGATGCGTTTTGGTGCTTATGGTCCTGATGTACAAGAACGTTTGCATTGGATGCGTAATAGCTTAGCTCCGGTATTAAAAGCAGCTTTAGCCACCATTGAGAATGGGATAGACCTTACGGCAATTATGGGTCAAGCCATTACGATGGGGGATGAATTCCACCAACGTAATATTGCAGCTTCTGCACTATTGTTACGAGAGCTGGCGCCAATTCTTAGCACATTGGATTTAGATGCGGCTGAGATAACTAAAGTGACCAAATTCCTCAGTATTACTGACCAATTCTTCCTTAATTTAGCCATGGCTTATTGTAAAGCGGCGATGGACGCAGGAGCACAAATTAAGCAAGGTACGATTGTGACGGTAATGACACGTAATGGTAGTAATTTTGGCATCAAAATAAGTGGTATGGGTGATCAATGGTTTACAGCACCGGTTAATACGCCACAAGGATTATTCTTCTCTGGTTTTAGCCAAGCAGATGCCAACCCTGATATTGGTGATAGTGCTATTACTGAAACTTTCGGTATTGGTGGTGCAGCAATGGTTGCAGCTCCGGGAGTAACCCGCTTTGTCGGAGCATCGGGTGGTATGGATGCAGCACGTGAAGTGACAGAAGAGATGGCTGAAATCTACCTTGCTCGTAATATGATGCTACAAATACCGACTTGGGATTTCCAAGGTGCGTGTTTAGGTTTAGATGCTCGTCGAGTTGTTGAAACGGGTATTACACCGCTAATTAATACGGGTATTGCTCATAAAGAGCCGGGGGTTGGGCAAATTGGCGCAGGAACGGTACGTGCACCTTTAGGCTGTTTTGAAAAAGCAATAGTGGCACTGGCAGAAGAATTAGGCATTGAAGCTTAATCACGTTTTGTAATAACACGGTCGTCAGGGGGCAATATGCAAATTCAAGCACTTCAAACCAGTCAGCATATCTTTGCTTTTGAAGGTGAGTTTAAATGTGTCGGCATTTATGAACATGCTTTGAATTTTATTTGCCCTCAGCAACGCTTAATCACTTTTCATCGTCAAGGAAGAGGATTAAGCCCGATGGGGTGGCTACTGAAACAAGCCGATTTTGATTCTCTGGCTAAGCAGTGTCATCCCGCTTTGAAAATGCGGATGAAAAACAATCAAATCGCAATCGCAGATAATATGACATTGATTGCCGGTGATAGTGAAAATTTGCGTTTACAAGATAAAGCGACATTAGATTTACGATGGTTAGAGAGTTTTTTTTCTCTATTATCTCCGGTGATAGCGACAGGACTCTATGGGCCATTAAAAAACTATCGTCAAATCGCCCGACTTGATGAAATTAAGTTATTAACAAAGTTATTTTATCATCAATTGTCTGGAAAAGCGGTTAATTGGGCGATGTTTATTGGTAAAGGTCCAGGGTTAACACCGAGTTCAGATGATATGCTGGTGGGAATGTTATTTGCGCATTATTTAGCAGAGCCAGAAAAATCGATTGAACATTTTTTTAATGAAACACCACCATTATCGTCATTAACTACGATAGTGAGTCAACATTATTTGGAATACGCCACACGGGGAATATTTTCTACCTATCTTATTCAACTAGGTAAAAAAATAAAAAATAAAGAGATTATTTTTAAAGATATGTTGGAAATACTCTCTATCGGTCATCATTCCGGTGCAGATACTTTACTGGGATTATGGATTGGTTATCAAATTAAACAACAACAGCGTATAGATTAATCTTTTTTTATTAAAAAGAAATTATAAACGTTCGGAAACGGATAATTATGAAAACAATTGTTATTGCTTTAGGCGGAAATGCATTATTACAGCGTGGCGAAGTTTTATCTGCTGAAAATCAATATAAAAATATTGAATTAATGTCAGAGACAATTAATAAATTAGCGCAAGAGTACCGTGTTGTTTTAGTACATGGTAATGGGCCTCAGGTTGGGTTGTTAGCATTACAAAATCTTGCTTATCAAGCGGTTCCAGCCTATCCGTTGGATATCTTGGTCGCGGAAAGCCAGGGGATGATTGGTTATATGATGATGCAGAAAATCAATCAAAATAATCCTACGCAAGCAATTACTACAGTAATGACTCGTGTTTCTGTTGATATTAATGATGAGGCTTTTAGAGAGCCGAGTAAATTTATTGGTCCTATTTATGAGGAAGCAGAAAAAGAAGAATTAATAAATAAATATCAATGGACATTTAAAAAAGATGGGCAATATTATCGCCGTGTCGTACCTTCACCAGCACCTCAAAAAATAATTGATATAGAGGCAGTAAAGCTTTTATTAGATAAAGGTCATATTGTTATTTGTGGCGGTGGAGGAGGTATTCCCGTTAATAATATAAATAATGAATTTATTGGTAGTGAAGCCGTTATAGATAAAGATTTAACTGCAGCTTTAATTTCTCGTGAGTTAAATGCAGAGCACTTTGTTATTTTAACAGAGGCTGATGCCATTTATAAAAATTGGGGAACACCAGAACAAGCTGCTATTCGTGAAGCAACACCAGAAGAACTTGCACCAATGGCAGTCGCTGATGGCGCAATGGGACCAAAAATCATGGCTGTCAGTGATTTTGTAAATGCCACAGGACAACAAGCTCATATTGGCGCATTACAAAACATTCAACAGGTTATTGAAGGTCAGTCTGGCACTTTAATTTATAAGTCTTAATAACATTCTGTCAGGAGCGTCATTATGAACGATGCACAAGTGAATGAAAGTAAAGGCAAAGTCCCTTATTGGGTCAAGCTGACGATTATTTTCTTTTTTGGTTGGATTGCACTGTATGGTAGCCGTGCCATTGTCGGTCCTTTAATGGTGAATATTGGTGCTGAGTTTGATCTTACCAAAGCGCAACTTGGCTCAATTATGAGTATTTTCTTTATTGGTTATACAGCACTGAACATTCCATCAGGCATAATTGGTGACTATTTAGGTAAGAAAAAAGTCTTAGTCACGGGTGTTGTACTCTTTGGTGGATTTACCATTATCGCAGGGATGATGCCAACTTATGTCACCTTTATGTTTGCATGGGTGATGGTCGGGGTATTCCAAGGATTCTATTATGGTCCACAATATGGTTTATCTTCAGAAGCTATTCCAAAACATCGTATTACGCTAGGTAGTGCCATTATCAATAGTGGTATGGCGTTTGGTTTATCCATCGGTTACTACATCTCTAGTATTTCTGTCGGTGAGATGGGGATGAGCTGGCGTGCACCATTCTATATTATTGGGGTACCTATTATTATCATTGGTTTGATGATGTTATGGATAATAAAAGATAAACCTAAAACGAAAGCTACGGATACGGCTCCTAATGCACCAAAACAGAAAACAAAACTGACGTTTAAAGATTTATTTGGTAACCGTAATATTAACCTTGCTTATATTACTATCTTCTGTTCAATCTATGGGTTCTTTGTTTTAGTCACTTGGTTACCCTATTATCTTGAAACCGAGCGTGGTATTACAGGAACACAGATCTCTACCATTGCATCACTCATGCCTTGGTTTGCTATTCCTGGCTCACTCTTATTTAGCTGGTTCTCTGATAAATTAGGCCGTCGTAAGCCTGTGCTATTAATTATGTTACCGTTATCTTTAGTGGCTATTCTTGCTGTACCTATGTCAGATTCTATGCCAGTACTGATTGGTGCACTGATCTTATACGGGATCGTAGGAAAAATTAGTACTAATCCAGTATTAGTGGCGGTAGTGGCAGATAATTCACCACGCCATGCATTAGGGACATCTTTTGGTGTGTATAACTGTATTGGTATGCTAGGTTCAGTATTTGCCCCTACATTAACGGGTTTTTTATCAGATAAAACAGGAAGTATGGATTCCGGCTTCTATTTTGCTGCTATCCTGATTTGCATAGGTATTGTGGCAAGCTTATTTATTAAAGAAAATCCTGACGCCACAGCGACCAACTAACGCATTAAGTTTAATGTTATCAACAAGGGCAAACTTCGGTTTGCCTTTTTTAGTTAAGGGGATCGTAAAAAGATTGCACACTGGGATGCCCTTGTCGGAACAAATCAACCAGATAGCTGACAACGGCACCTTTTTTATCTTCGCACCAAGCTAGTGATAGGGGAGAATTATGGCGACGATTTTTCACTTCCTTTGCAATAAGTTGTCCACTATCAATCAGTGGCTTACATAGACTTAATGGTAAAAAACCGATCCCGACACCTTTTAAATGACATGCTAGTTTAGTATGTAAATCAGGCACTTTAATTTCATGTTGTCCAGATAGACGCCAAGCGGTGCGTTTGGAAAGATGGCGTGAAGTATCTTCAACATTGACGGCAGAGTATATCCGCATTTGATCATCACTTAATACCCCACTAACATTGGCTAATGGATGATTTGGTGCCACGACAAATTGCCATTGAATTTCCCCCATAGCACAAATATTAATATTATTTTTCAGTGATTCATTACCTGTGACACCAATGGCAAAATGGTAATCTTCATTAATTAACGCGTCCCATACTCCCATATAAACTTGTCGAGTAATATGAAATTGGGTAGAAGGAAAACGCTGGTGCAGGCAGGCTAACATACTGGCCACGGCGGTACGATCATAGAGTAAGTTATTAATAACAATATTAACTTGGTGCTCAACTCCTGCATTCATCTGCTGTAGCTCGATAGGCATTGATTCAAGCCAAACAATCCACTGGCGACATTTCTCTAATAAATATTCACCTGCCGGCGTTAATGTGACGGTTCTTGTCGTACGATTAAACAACTGTGTACCAATATTCTCTTCTAGGGTTTTGATCCGATAGCTGATGGCCGCAGATGTTTTGTGTAACATTTCCGCCGCTTTAGTAAAGCTTTGGCAATCTGCTACTTGAATAAAAGTACGGATCATCTCTTGATCTAACATATTCTTTTTCCTGATGGTGAAAGAGGTAAAAGTCACATAATGTGTATGGTAAAAATAATCTATTTTTGTGTGATGGATACCTATCACAGTGCAATAGTGGGTATTTTTTATGCTGTCAATCGCTGTTATTTTGGCTTATTTGTTATTATATGTTGTATAAAATTTTTGTTATTTATAGATAAGCGATAAAGGGCATACTAACAAAAAATTTCAGCTAATGATGGGAAAATTAAGATGATCGATAAGTTAATAGTGTGACTGCTTTCACGTTTCACCCATCCTCTTTACTCGTATTAGTATTAAACGAGTAAAGAGACGGAAAGACTAAAACTTAAAATACAGCAGAATAATATAGCACTTACGCGATTTTAAAAGGGTAAGTGAAAAAGAGCAGGTGAGTGAGATTCAGTGCAAAATGAAAGAGTGTAGCAACCCAAAGCCTACCGCTCCACATCCACGCTAAGCCATAAATAATACCTGCCAATGAGGCGAAGATAATGAGTAATATTCCTCCGGCAAAATGGACTAACCCAAATAAAATAGCGGTAATAAATAGCGCAAGATAGGGAGATAAATAGCGAGATAGACTTTGCTGTATGGCTCCTCTAAATAGTGCTTCTTCAGCAAGAGAGACAAAGAAAATATTTGCTAACATAAAGGCGGGTAGCCATTGTGGCAAATGTAATTCAATAGTGAGTCCACCCAATGCCATTGCGAATAATAACAGTGCGGGGATCGCCATAGCCAGTAAAACCCATTGATATTTATTGGCTTTTTTTACTGGTTCCGTTTTAAATAATGTAGGAATAAAAATCATTAAAATAAAAGGGATTAATGCTTTATCGGCATTGAAATAAAAAGAGAAAGGGGGGCTATATTGCCCTAATGGAACATGTTTAATGTAGCGTAAGTTATTAAAACCAGGAATAAAATGAAAAGTTAACCCAACAATAATGGCGATAAATGCAAGAATAACAATAGTGGCAATAAGACGATTGGTTTTGTAATGGCGATATGCATAAGAGAGTAAAATTAAGCTCAATATAACCGGAAGTACATACCAAGTGATAACACCTGTTATAAATGCGCTAATGGTGGTTATAGCTAAAGTAGTAAGTGCAAGTTTGCGATGGAACCCTAATAACAATAAAGATAAAGCAAGAAGTAACCAAGTGATCATAATTATCTACAAAAAAATAAAAAGGAAACGCTAGATTAAAAGATAGTAATAATGTGATCTATGACAATAAGTTAAAAAAAGAAGTGGTCGGATTTCGAGTATGGGATTATTCTTATTTAATATGTTGATTTATAAAAATAAAGCTTAAGTATAGGTATTTTTAATTGAGTTAAAACAAGCGATTAATTACATTGACGATAATAACTCGATGATTTATTTATAGAAATGCTGGTAATAATTTTGCAGATTACCAGCATTTATTCAAAAGGGAATTACACGTAAAAATAGCGAATAACGTGGAAGAAAATAGGGGCGGCAAAGCACAAAGAATCCATTCTATCCATCATACCGCCGTGGCCTTCAATCATAGTACCGAAATCTTTTACGCCACTGTCTCTTTTTATGGCTGACATACATAAACCGCCAGCAAAGCCTGCGAGTGTGATGACTAAAGAGAGTAAAAAAGCAGCCCACCATGTGAAAGGTGTTGCCCACCATAACATCATCCCTATAAGGCTTGCTGAAATAATGCCGCCAAAGAAACCTTCGATGGTTTTATTAGGACTTAATTTCGGTACGATAGGATGTTTGCCAAATAGTTTACCAAACACATATTGTAAAACATCAGAAGTCTGTACCACGATCATCAAAAACAGTAATAAGTTAATATTACGTCCTTCAAAGCCTTCTATCGGTAACATTAATAATGCTGGAGCGTAGCTAAGGCAATAGATAGCTATCATGACACTCCATTGCACTTTTGCCATGCGTTCGAGAAAGTGATGAGTATCTCCGGAAAGCGCCATACGTGTTGGAATTAATAAGAAGGCATAAACCGGAATAAAGATGGCTAGCAAATTATACCATTGCACACCGACGAGAATATATTGGATAGGCAGCACGACAAAGAAACACCAAAAAAGTGCTTCGTGATCACCTCGATGAGTCGGGGTTAATGTAACCAATTCACGTAATGCAAGCCATGAAATTAAGGCGAAGAGGATAACTGAGCCTATTGTTCCAATACTAATAGCGACGGCAGAAATGATACACATGATCCACCAAGCTTTAATTCGAGAATTAAGATTGGTAATGGTTGAGGTAGGACCTTTGAGTGCCGCAAGGATCGCACCAATAATACTGGCAATAATTAAAAAGGAGAATAGCCCGATAAAGATCCAGAGAATTTCATTGTTGATACTATCCATGATGTAACTCCTCTAACGCACTTTTGGCTCTTAATAGAAATTCAGTCTTATCTTCATTTTCATGTGTCGGTTCAATAGGCGGGCCAAATGTGGCACTACAAATGATAGGAACAACAAGCCGAGAGCCTTTAGGAAGTACGCGGTTTAAGTTTTCAAGATAGATAGGGACTAATTGAGCCTGTGGATTGTTACGGGACAAATGCCAAAGACCGGCTTTAAAATCCTGAATAGACTCACCGTTACCTCTAGTCCCTTCAGGAAAAATAATTAGCGATTCACCTTTATCTAAAACAGCCTGCATCAGTGTAAGAGCATTTACTTTCTGAGGTGCAGTTGTTGTTTCACCATTTCCTTCACTAACATTTGTTTTATTCGCGTGGCGTGGGATCAAAACTGCACGAAAGATACGACGAGAAAGATAACGACGTAAACGGTTTTTATTCCAATAATCTTCTGCAGCAACAGGGTGCACAAATGGGCGAATATGGGGGGCAAGTGAAGACCAAATAACTAAACCATCTAGATGACTTGAGTGATTTGCATAATAAATACAAGGTTTATCTTTCTCAATCGGAGATATTTGTTTGGCTCTGATCCCGGTTAAAAAACGGCAGATAGAGACTAAGACTGATGATATGATTTTTGCATCGAAAGAGAGTTTGCCATTTTTCATTCATCAACTCCTTGTGTTAAATCGCGTAAAATTTGGCGAGTTCTCAAAATGGTAGTAAGTACAGAGCCGAAGATAATGATCCACAGGGAGACTAAACAGAGCCATGCTCCCCATTCAGCGGGAATAAATGCAGAGATAATGGCAATACCGGTTAATAATGCCATTCTATGTTGCTTGGCCATTGGCCCCGTAAAACGCTGCTCTAACCCACAACTACCACCTAATACACGGATATAAGCTGTCATTACCGCAAAGAAAGCAGCTACCCAGCCTAAGGTAATAGCGATAGGAAAAGTGATGGATAAACCATAACCTACACCAATAATAATCAATGTATCAGCTATTCGGTCTGGTAGTTCGTTATAAACGGCACCAGCAGGACTTTTTAATCCGCCTTCAACTGCGACCATACCATCGAGTAGGTTACAGATAAGTCTACCCTGGATAGCTAATGCACCTAAAATAAGAAGGATTGATTGAAGTAGGCCTTGGGAGTGAGCGAGAGCAAAGTAGAGAAACAAACCGGAGATAGCAGCGAATAGGATACTAAATAAAGAGATCCCATTGGGGGTAGCGCCTTTGCTTTGCAGCCAGCGACTACAGCGAGTTGCCCAGTTGGTTTGTCTTGCTTTTATAGGACGACGATTTTTTTCTTCATTATTCATTTTTTTTACAAAAAAATATTAGTGAGTACACAAGGTATTAGCATAATACGTTTAAGTAAAAAGAAAATGAAGATCAAATTATAAGATTATCTAATAAATTTTATAAGTGAATAAAAAAGTAGGCTCATTGATTAAGCTAGGATAAATATTCAATCGACAAAAAATACTTATTCTTTAGGTGTTAATACTTATTTTTGTTTAGTTGTTTTTACGTAATCATTTTTTCCTAAAATGATATTCCTATTATGATGTGGGTGAGTAGAAAAAATTTGTTATATATTAAAATAGCTCAACAATAAAGAGAATTAATTTCTAAATAATAGACTAAAAAGAACCAGAGTTATGACATCCATCAGCTATTTTATGAGGTTGTTTATGATTTTTTTGTTATTTTAATTATTTTTTCTATAAGGTAAATATAGATTAATTTAAAGTCACTAGACAATTACTGTACTTTATCTAGACATAAAAAAGAGACAGCGATTCCTTTTTTGTTCTTTTTTAATCAGCAATATTTTTAGTTAAAAAATAAGACAGTAAATCAGAAATTGATTGTCAATAGTAGTTATGTCTGTAAGAGGTGAAAAATGATTTATGTCAAATTAAATAGTATTTATTTTATCGTTTCGCCATTATTAACAATGAATAGGGAGGGCGTTATTAATAATAGCGATTATAAAAATAAAATATACTAATTGTTCAGGTTAGAGGTTGGAGTATTTGTATGACTTATGAAAGGGAGGCGTCAAAATAGGATAGCCTTCCCTTCTGTTGCAGAATGGAGCTTAGTATATTTATTATTTCCATATTCAATACTTATTCATCAAAAATAGAATATTTTTACAATACAGTTTACTCTCATTAATAAATAATAATGAAACGAAAGTCGATTAAGCTGTTATACAAGCGCTGGATATCATCTAATGATAAAGAAGATATACGGGCTAAATTTAATTGGCTCTTAAGTCATATTTTTTAAAGAAATCATATTCTTGTACTAGTTGTGGTAGTGATCTTATTTTTAGTTTTGTATACATATTCGAACGATGAACTTCCACTGTTCTTGGTGATAAAGAGAGCTTTTCGGCTGCTTCTTTACTGGTGTTACCGTCAAGGATCATCTCCATTACCTCTTTTTCTCTATTTGATAGTTTACTAAACTTATCTTTTAAAGAAATATAGGTTCTGAATTGCTCAACCTCACTTTCATAGTGTAAAAAAGATTCTGACACAATATTAAGAAGCTCATTGACGTTTAAAGGGCGAGTTAAATATTCGAAAGCCCCCGCTTTAAATGCGTTACGGCAACTTTCTATCGATGCATCTCCCGAAATAATTATAACAGGAATGATATTCTTTAATTTGTTTAACTCTTTTACCAACGCAATTGATGGCGATGCACTACTTTTAGTGTTAATTATGATGCACTCTTTATGAGCCCCTTTAGTTGATGAAAAATAGTACTTTAAAAATGCCTGTTCATTTGAATAGGTTTTCACATTTGCCGCTAAAGAAGAAAGCACTGCTTTAAGTTGAACTTTTGTGCTGTCATCTTCGAAAGTGATCAGATGGATTATCGATTCCATATGTTGCTCCCAATTTTATTCCTCTCTTAATCAAGAGTAAATGAGTAACGAAATTTGACTAATTTATAAATTTTCTATGTAGAGTAGTATTCACGTAACGGAGCCATAATAAGGATATATTAAATAAAAAAGTATTAATACTTTTTCATTATATTATAGATAAAATATCAGAACTTTGTTTTGTTTCAATATTTCTATTTTATCGTTAAAGATATTTTTCTTCTATAAACGAAGTTCATATAACTGTTATTAATTGTAACTAAGTTTTTTATCGTAAGTGTTTTTAACTATATTAAACATCTAGTGTGAGTATAATTAATATTGATAATTGTTTTTTGATTAGTTTATTAACTAAAATAATTTGTCATACTTATATTTGTATGGTCTTGAGAATGTGGATTTCTCTCTTTACTTATTGTAAAATAGAGCATTATTTATAATTACCTTACTTAACAACCCAATCGAGCCAATATTATGGCGTCACTGAAAGATGTTGCTCGACTTGCATCTGTTTCTTTGATGACAGTCTCAAGAGCGATTAATAACCCTGAGTTATTAAAACCAGATACGTTGAAACAAGTCCAACGTGCAATCGAAGAACTGAATTATGTGCCCGATTTTTCAGCGCGAAAAATTCGAGGTCAAGGGACTAAGGTCTCATCGATCGGTGTGCTTGGTATTGATACCGCAACGACTCCTTTTTCCGTGGAAATGATTTTATCCATCGAGCGTACCGCTCGTCAGTTTGGCTGGAGTTCATTTGTTGTAAACCTCACTGAACAAGAGGGGTATGATCAAGCCATTTGGCAACTGTTAGCTCAACGTCCAGATGGTATCATCTATACCACAATGGGATTGCGAGAAATCACGGTACATGAAAAGCTACGTGATAAAAATGTGGTACTTGCCAACTGCCTAGCTAAAGATCAAACTTTTCCAACCTATATTCCTGATGATTATCACGGACAATATTTTGCGATAAAACACGTGATTGAAAAAGGTTATCGGCATCCGTTATGTTTTTATCTACCCGAAGATACCGTTGCAGGCCCTATTCGCCGTAAAGCGGTCGAAGATGCTTGGCAAGATGCCGGCTTACCTTTGTCATCATTGCGTCAATACACAATGTTATTTGGCGATGAACATTACCGTGATGTGATTGGATTGTTACAACAACACTGTCGTCAGCAAAAAGCAGATTTTGATATTTTAATCTGTGGTAATGATCGTATTGCATTTTTAGCTTATCAAGTTTTACTGTCGATGGGATTACGTATCCCTGAGCAAGTGGCTGTATTAGGCTATGACAATATGATAGGAACGGGGGAGTTATTCTATCCGCCACTCACCACAGTACAGTTGCCACATTATGACTTAGGCAAAGAAGCAACATTACATATTATTCAAGAGCGTAATCATAATAAAACAGTACAAGTCCCCTGTCAGTTAATTGAACGAGAGTCTCTGTAATGAGACTCTCTTTTCCATTAGAGAGTATAGAAACATCACAACGCTTAACTTATCGTTGATAGTGTCCAATATTCGCCAGCGATTAATGTGGCACTGCCATCTGTGGCAAATAGCGATAAATCGCGATCATTTTCATCTGCATAATAACGGCTACTAAAGGTCAGCTCTCCGTGATTGATAAAAACCTCTATTGATGAGCGATCAATAAATATACGTAAGTTAATTTCGCTTCCTACTGGCAACGGTGTGCTACGTGATCCACTGATATTATATTGTGGATAATGGCGACGGATCACAAAGCGATTTGATTGATTATCGACAAATACCTCTAAACCTTTTCCTAGCCATAATCCAAATTTTTCCGCTTGGCTATCTAATGACCAGGTTAAATTTAACTCAATAGCCGGTGTCTTATCGAGTAATTTAAGCGCTTGGTTATTGAGTGTGGTCATCTCTATCGTATTTCTTGTTTGTCTGAGACTTTCAACTTCTTTTATCGGGGTCATACGTAAACGGTTTGCCCTTTTATCAAAGTTAATTTCACGAGGAAGCGTGAAACAACCAGCCCAAAACTCCTGTTGCGAAGGCATAGGGGAGTTCCACATATCCATCCATCCCATAGAAACACGGCGACCATCAGCAGTAACAAAAGATTGTGGAGCATAATAGTCATGACCATTATCAAGCTCAGTAAAATGACCATGTATGATAAAAGGTTGTTTTGGTGACCACTGACCGATCAGTGCACCGGTTTGAAACAGATTACGGTATTGATAACCTTCAGCGCGTTTTCCTTGTGGTGAAAAAACAAGAGCAAATTCGTTATCATCACTGATAGGAAAAAAGTCAGGGCATTCCCACATGTAGACGTTTTTATCATCGGTTTTGCCTAATACCTTGTACTCCGAACGCCATTGTTTCCCTTCTTCAAATAGGGTGTCATTGGAGAAAAGTAACACTTGGCCTTGGTCTTTTTCATCGCGGGCACCGACTACCATCCACCATTTCCCTTCTTGAAACCAAACTTTTGGATCACGAAAGTGCATATATCCTTGTGGTGGCGGTAAGATAATGCCTTTCTTTTCAAAATGGATCCCATCTTCACTGACTGCCACACATTGTGCTTGGTAAATTTGGCTGTCATCGCCTTCTTCTGCTAACCAGTTATGGCCGGTATAAAAGAGGTATAATTTTCCTTCATGACTTACCGCTGATCCGGAAAAGCAACCACTTTTATCATACTCATTACCCGGAGCAAGGGCGATTGGCTGATGTTGCCAGTGGATCATATCTTTGCTGGTAGCATGTCCCCAATGCATCGGCCCCCAAAGTTCAGAAAAAGGATGATGTTGATAAAATGCATGATATAAGCCGTTATGATAAACAAGGCCATTAGGATCATTAAGCCATCCCGCAGGAGCGGCTAAATGGAATTGAGGATAAAATTGCTCTCCACGTTTTTTTTGTAAGGCATTTAGGGCAGTTGTCGATTGTTCTAAACGTTGCTTCATCTCATTATCCTGATTTTATCAGTTATTCTGTAAGCTATATGTCACCCTTATTAGCGATAACATTTAGGGTTAAAAAGCGTGTTGTTTGAATTTATCTTTATTATTGTACACCATTATGTTAACGTTATCAGGATGTTTTTTCGAGCAATATCTTTATTTTTTTAGTTATTAATACTGATAAAAATACAATATAGTGAATAAAAATAGTGGCTTATCTTCAGGAGAGATTATGAAAGTCTGGTCTTTAGGTGATGCGGTTGTTGACCTAATTCCACTGCAAAATATGCAATATGAAGCATGTGCTGGTGGAGCACCAGTGAATGTCGCTGCAGGTGTTGCAAAATTAGGACAGCAAAGTGGCTTTATTGGTCGGGTCGGTGAAGATGCATTTGGTCACTTTATGCAAAAAACCTTATTTGATCTCGGTGTAGATACCAGCACAATGGAATTTGATGAATTACATCGTACCAGTACAGTCTTAGTTTCGTTGCAAGAAAATGGCGAACGAGATTTTACTTTTTTAGTTGCGGACTCTGCTGATCAATTTCTTACCAATAAATCACTGCCTGTATTTGAAAAAGACATTTTACATTTTTGTTCACTTGCTTTAGTTAACCCAATTTGTCGCTCGACGCTAGATAGTGCTATTAGTAAAGTAAAAAATAGCGACTCTTTATTGAGTTTCGATATTAATTTACGCCCCCAAATGTGGCGTGATCATGAAGAAATGCGTGCGATCATCGATGAATATGCTCATAAAGCAGATATTTTGAAATTATCTGAAGATGAACTGACTTGGATGACTCAGGAAATTACCTTAGAAAATGCATTAAAAAAATTAGCTGATTATCCTGCTCGTTTAAAAGTGATCACCCAAGGCTCTAAAGGATGTTTAGTGTTGACGCCTACAACACAAGTTGCCTTGAGTGCCTTTACCGTCAATTGTGTTGATACCACAGGGGCAGGTGATGCCTTTATGTCTGGATTATTAGCCGCAGTTGCAGAATATGGTTTTGCTGATGATGAACAATATTTATTAAAAATTATTACGCAAGCCGCGGCCTGTGGCGCATTAGCAACCACTAAAAAGGGCGCTATTGCTGCAGCACCGAGCCGAAAAGTATTGCGTGAATTTGTCAGTAAACAACCGCCGTTACATGTACGAGATATTTTTTAATGGATTATTTGTTTATTTGCTTGTAAGTCCTATTTTCCCCTTTGCTCTGGTCTTTTTGTGATCTCTATAAATAAGGTTTATACAACTTTATTTATAGAGATTTTTTTTATGTTTTACTCAGTGGTTTATTTTGATAATCGCTTACTTTGACGCTGATAAGTAGCGGATATGATCATATTGTTTGATTCGTTTTCGGCGTATGATAGTAAGGTCTCTTTAACGCTATTGGTGGAAAGTCATATGTGGGCTCAGTCAGGTGTGTTATTAGCCATTTGCTCCTATATTTTATGGGGAATAACCCCTCTTTTTTATCGGCTATTACCCGGTGCTCAACCATTAGAGTTACTTGCACAACGTCTTATTTGGTCTATTCCCCTGTTATTACTGGTTCGATTATTTATTAAAAATAGAACTCGCTGGCGTGCTGTTCTCCAAGATAGACGCTCTATTTTTATGTGTTTATTTAGTTCATTAGCAATGGCAGTCTCTTGGTGCACCTTTACTTATGCACTTACGCATCAACAAGTCTTAGCCGCCAGTCTGGGGTATTTTATTAATCCACTTTTTTCTATTGTATTGGGCGTTATCTTTCTTAAAGAGAAATTAAATCCTGCTGAAAAATGGGCGGTAATATTAATTTGTGCAGGAGTGGGATATCAATTATGGATGTATGGTCAATTACCCATACTGGCACTCGTGATGGGAGGAGCATTTGCGATTTATGGACTCATTCGTAAATTTATTCGTTTTGATGTCATAACTTCATTATTTATTGAAACTTTGTGGCTAATTCCGGTCGCTATAGGGGCGATGATTTGGCTGATTATGCGAGATGAAAGTGCGTTTTCTTCTGCAGACAATTTAACTCGTTTCTATTATATTTTAACCGCTCCAGTGACTATTCTCCCTTTACTGTTTTTTACCGCAGCAATAAAAAGAACCACCTTAACCGTTATTGGTTTAGCACAGTATATTGAACCGACAATGCAATTTTTACTGGCCGTATTCCTATTCCATGAAGCATTTGATGCTGTGAAAGGAGTAAGTTTTTCATTGATTTGGTTAGGGCTATTGTGTTGTATTTTTGCGCTGATTAGAAAGCGCCTTAATGCCTTAAAAATTCATAAAGGTCAGCATAGCCAAAAAATATAAAGTATTTAAATTTTACTATGGCTATTTTTCTCTTTGTTAAATTCCGTTATGCTACCACTAAATGCAAACGTTTGCGTAATGCGTATTATCTGACAGAGATAAGGATCGAAAATGACCATTTTGGGAACGGCTCTGACCACTAATGCCACAAAAGTGATGTTATTAGGTGCAGGCGAATTAGGTAAAGAGGTGATCATTGAATGCCAACGTCTTGGCATTGAGACTATTGCGGTTGATCGCTATGCCAATGCGCCGGCAATGCATGTTGCTCATCGCCATTATGTCGTCAATATGCTTGATAGTCAGGCATTAAAACAGATTATAACTCAAGAGAAACCCGATTTTTTGGTGCCTGAAATTGAAGCTATTGCTACTTCATTATTAGTCGAATTAGAAAATAATGGTCAAAAAGTTGTACCTTGTGCCCGTGCAGTAAAACTCACTATGGATAGGGAAGGAATACGCCGTCTCGCTGCAGAAACATTACACTTACTGACTTCTCCTTATCAATTTGTTGATGATGAAGCGGCTTTTAGAAAAGCGGCGGTTGAGATTGGTTTTCCTTGCATTGTAAAACCGGTGATGAGTTCATCTGGAAAAGGACAAAGTGTTATTCGTTCAGAGCAAGATCTCACTAGTGCATGGACTTATTCTCAAGAAGGGGGAAGAGCAGGGCAAGGGCGCGTGATTGTTGAAAAGATGATCCCGTTTGATTTTGAGATAACATTACTCACGATTCGTGCTATTGATGGTATTCATTTTTGTGAGCCTATTGGTCATCGGCAAGAAAAAGGCGATTATCGTGCGTCATGGCAACCACAAAAAATGAGTGATATTGCCCTTGCCAAAGCACAACATATCGCTAGTAAAGTAGTGGAGAATTTGGGCGGTTATGGGTTATTTGGTGTGGAACTATTTATCCAAGGTGATGAGGTGTTTTTTAATGAAGTATCACCGCGTCCTCATGATACAGGGCTTGTTACCTTAATTTCACAAGATTTATCAGAATTTGCGCTCCATGTGCGTGCTTTTTTAGGCTATCCCATCGGTGGTATTCGCCAATTAGGTGCTTGTGCTTCCGCGGTGATTTTACCTGAGTTGTCTAGTACTAATATTGTCTATACGGGGTTAGAAAAAGCGCTTAAGGCAAATCGACAAATTCGTTTATTTGCTAAACCTGAAATCTCAGGACATCGTCGTTTAGGCGTGGTGCTTGCTCATGCCGATTCCATAAAACATGCTATTGAAGAGGCGAATTTAGGTGCACAAGCGATTTTAGCCCATGATGGTGATAACCATTTATCGCAGTGATCTACATACCGCCAATGGCTTTATATCATGCTTGCCTTGGCGGTTATTCCTAGCTGTTATGTAATTGATTTTTCCTCTTTATATGACGTTTCAGTATTTTTATTAATGTTATTAAGCTCTGCTCCCTTGAAACTTGCTTAACTATCCCCACCTTTTAAGTCATATCGATTTTTTTCGCCAAATTAGGATAAATTGAGGTAAAAATGAGTATGAAAGATCAGGAAACGAGAGGATTTCAGTCTGAAGTTAAGCAACTTCTACAATTAATGATCCATTCTCTTTACTCTAATAAAGAAATTTTCCTTCGCGAATTGATTTCTAATGCATCGGATGCGGCGGATAAGTTACGTTTTCGTGCATTATCCGATGCAGCTCTTTATGAAAATGAGGGTGAACTTCATGTCCGCATTGCCACTGATAAAGAAAAAAGAACACTGACTATCAGTGATAACGGCATAGGTATGACCCGCGATGAAGTGATTGATAATTTAGGGACTATTGCGAAATCAGGGACTAAAGCATTTTTAGAGTCTATTGGACAAGACCAAGCGAAAGATAGCCAATTAATTGGTCAGTTTGGTGTCGGTTTTTATTCCGCATTTATTGTGGCAGACAAAGTGACGGTACGTACCCGTGCCGCGGGGCAACCTGCTGATAAAGGTGTTTTCTGGGAGTCACAAGGTGAAGGTGATTATACGGTTGCTGATATTGAAAAAGCGGATCGTGGTACCGAAATTACCCTGCATCTACGTGAAGGTGAAGACGAATATTTAGATGATTGGCGTCTGCGTAGTATTATCAGCAAATACTCTGATCATATTTCCCTACCTGTCGAAATAGAAACTAAAAATGAAGAAGACGGCACTGTTACATGGGAAAAAATAAATAAAGCTCAAGCGTTATGGACGCGTAATAAGTCAGAAATCAGTGATGATGAATATAAAGAATTTTATAAGCATCTTTCTCATGATTTTGCTGATCCGCTGTGCTGGGCACATAACCGGGTTGAAGGTAAACAAGAGTACACCAGCCTGCTGTATGTTCCTTCTAAAGCACCTTGGGATTTATGGAACCGTGAACATCAACATGGTTTAAAACTGTATGTACAGCGCGTCTTTATTATGGACGAAGCTGAACAGTTTATGCCTAACTATTTGCGTTTTATCCGCGGATTAGTCGATTCTAACGATTTACCGTTGAACGTTTCTCGTGAGATCTTACAAGATAGCTCTGTGACACGTAATTTACGTAGCGCATTAACTAAACGTGCATTACAAATGTTACAGAAACTGGCTGATAATAATCCTGAAGAGTATCAAACTTTCTGGAAAGAGTTCGGTTTAGTGTTAAAAGAAGGTCCTGCAGAAGATCACGCTAATATTGAAGCCATTGCTAAATTACTGCGCTTTGCTTCTACTCATAATGACAGCGATGCACAAACTGTTTCATTGGCAGATTACGTGAGTCGTATGGTTGAAGGTCAGGATAAAATCTATTACATCACTGCAGATAGCTATGCTGCGGCCAAAAATAGCCCTCATCTAGAATTATTCCGTAAAAAAGGTATTGAAGTTCTACTGCTATCCGATCGCATTGATGAGTGGATGATGAACTATCTCACTGAATTCGATGGTAAATCATTCCAATCTGTGAGCAAAGCAGATGAATCTTTAGATAAACTGGCTGATGAAGAGAAACAAGCGCAGCAGGAGGAGACAGATAAACAACTGGCACCTTTTGTTGAGCGTGTAAAAACCTTACTAGGTGATAAAGTTAAAGAGGTGAAATTAACTCATCGTTTAACGGATACGCCTGCTATTGTTACTACTGGCGCGGATGAAATGAGTACGCAAATGGCGAAACTTTTTGCGGCTGCAGGTCAACAAGTCCCCGAAGTTAAATACAACTTTGAGTTAAACCCTAACCATCCATTAGTCAAACAAACGGCTGAGTTGACCGATGAAACACAGTTCGCGGATTGGATCAATTTATTACTTGATCAAGCGCTATTTGCTGAAAGAGGAACTTTAGAAGATCCAAACCAGTTTATTCGTTTAGTGAATCAACTATTAGCTAAAAACGCGTAACCATATTCGTTTTCAATCATTTAAACCACGTTCTTTGCGCAAGAGAGCGTGGTTTTTTTCTTTTGCGATAAAAATAAAGTGCAATCGATAACGTGATTTCTTGAGCGATGACCTCACAAAATGGTATGGTAATGCGTTTTCGAGTTTAACTATAAAAAATTAAATGCAAGGGGATTTACGCGATGCGTATCATTCTACTAGGCGCTCCAGGCGCTGGTAAAGGCACTCAGGCTCAATTCATTAAAGAAAACTATGGTATCCCACAGATTTCAACTGGTGATATGTTACGTGCTGCGGTTAGCGCAGGTACGGAATTAGGACTGAAAGCAAAAGCATTGATGGATAACGGTCAATTAGTGACTGATGAATTAGTAATAGCATTAGTGAAAGAGCGTATCAAACAAGACGATTGCCGTAATGGTTTCTTGTTGGATGGGTTCCCAAGAACAATTCCACAAGCTGATGCAATGAAAGAAGCGGGTATCAATGTTGATTTCGTACTGGAATTTGCTGTACCTGATGAAATTATTGTTGAACGTATTGTTGGTCGTCGAGTGCACGCGCCATCAGGTCGTGTTTATCACATTAAATTTAATCCACCTAAAGTTGAAAACCGTGACGATGTGACAGGTGAAGAGTTAACAACTCGTAAAGATGACCAAGAAGAAACAGTGCGTAAACGTTTAGTCGAATATCATTCTCAAACAGCGCCTTTAGTTTCTTATTACCAAAATGAAGCTAAAGCGGGTAACGCGCAGTACCACAAAATAGATGGTACACAGAAAGTAAGCGAAATTAATGCTGAACTGAAAAACATCCTCGGTTAATCTATAGCACCGAAAAGCAATCCCGGTTAGACCGGGATTTTTTTTACAAAATATTTATAAAAAGAATACAATCCGATTAATTGACAAACAGAGTTCACTATTTTCCTTTACTCTTTTACTTTTGGTTATGTTAATAAAACAGCTCTAAGGAGTCTTGGTATGAATGATGCTAAATACGGCGTTCTTTTGGTCAATCTTGGCACCCCTGATGCACCTCAACCAGATGCAGTGAAGCGCTATTTAGCTCAGTTTCTTAGCGATCCTCGCGTTGTTGATGTTTCCCCGTGGATTTGGAAACCCATTCTTCATGGGGTTATTTTGCCATTTCGCTCACCTAAAGTGGCCAAATTATACCAACAAATTTGGTTGCCAGACGGCTCTCCTCTTTTAGTCTATAGCCGTGCACAGCAAAAAGCGTTAGCACAACGTTTTGCGCATATACCTGTTGAACTAGGTATGTGTTACGGTAATCCTTCCCTCAACGAAGGACTGACGCGATTATTGGCGCAGGGCGTTGAAAAGTTAATTGTATTACCTCTCTATCCTCAATACTCTTGTTCGACATCGGGGGCGGTATTTGATGGTATTAGCCAACTGTTTAAAACGATGCGAACTATTCCTTCACTGCATTTTGTTCGTAGTTATGCTCAACATCCACTTTATATTAAAGCGCTGGTAAATAGCATTGACGAGAGTTTCAAGCAACATGGTAAGCCGGATCGTTTAGTACTTTCATTTCATGGCATTCCTGAACGATTTATTAAAACTGGGGATATCTATTTTGATGAATGCTGCCTTACAGTAGAAAAATTAAAACAGCAACTTGATTATCCAGCAGAAAAAGTGATGATGACTTTCCAGTCACGTTTTGGTCGTGAGCCTTGGTTATCACCTTATACTGATAAAACGATGGAAAAACTGGGTGGTGAAGGGGTTGAACATGTACAGGTTATTTGTCCCGGATTTTCATCAGACTGTTTAGAAACATTAGAAGAAATTAATGAACAGAATCGTGAGTTCTTTATACATGGTGGTGGAAAACAGTATGAATACATTCCTGCTTTGAATGATAAAGTTGAGCATATTGACTTACTTGAAGCTATAATCCGCGACATATGTGAAAAATAATAGATAAGCTTACTAAATACGATTATCGGATTAGGTGATATATTCATTTGATCATATTTCAGTTATATATAAACTTATCTTTTCTCATTTTTTAACCATTTTAGTCTTGTGCACTAAAATGGCTGATAAACGGACGCTGCATTACACAAATTTAGGCAGGAAAATGAATAGTAAGCTTTCAAAACCACAATCTTCAGAAGTTGATAAAGGGCATTTCGACGATTTTTATCTAAAACAGAACGATGAAATCGATCTGTTTGAGTTATTCTCTGTTCTTTATAAATCAAAATTTGTCATTATTGGGATCACACTTTTATTTGCTATCGTAGGTTTTACTGTTGCGAGCTTTCTGCCCCAGAAATGGACAAGCCAAGCGGCTATTACAAAACCAATGTTAGATGAGATGAAGCAGTTAAGAGCAACCTTAAATGATTTAAGCTTGGTTGATGTTGATACTGGCGTAAATGCTTCTTCTGTTTACCAAAAATTTATCAATAACTACAATTCCCGTGTATTACGTGAAGAATATTTAGTCAATACGGATTACTATAAAAACTTATTGGCTAAGATGGACGATCCTACGCCATTGGATAAACGTAAATTAATCGAAACTATTGTTACTAAAGATATTAATTTAAAAGCATCAGACAGTAAAAATAGTGATGAAGAATTTAGTGGCGAAATTAACTTAAGCTTTACTGCGCCAACTTCTGAAGAAGCTTACGATTTGCTGTCAGGTTATATTCGCTTTATTTCTACTAAAGTACGGGTAGAAGTGAAAGACGAAATTGATGATCAAATTGAGCGTAAATTAAACCATGCGCAAAAAGCGTATCAAATGGATTTAGAACGTATTGCTAATGCGCGTAATGTTAATGTTCAGCGCTTAAAATATGCACTAGAAATTGCCAATGCTGCGGGAGTTAAAAAGCCTATTTCTAGTGAAGGCGCACAAATTAAAGATGATCCTGATTACTCCATTGCCATGGGGGCTGATGCACTTAGTAGTAAATTAGCGATAACAGAAGCGATTACTGATCCTACAACGGTCAGTTCTGAATTAAAAAACCGCTTATATAATATCCAGCAGTTAGAACAAATAAAATTGGGTGATCTGCAATTTGTTCCTTTCAAATATATGCTAAAACCTTATGAACCAACTAAGAAAGATGCGCCTAAACGTGCATTAATCTTAGTCGGTGCCGCATTTGTTGGTTTTATCCTTTCTGTAATGGGTGTTTTACTGGGCTATATGGCAAGAAATCGCCGTAAAACAGCGTAAATATCCACAAATAAAAGTAGGTGTACAGACGTACACCTACTGTCTCTCCACTAATATTGTGTTAACATTGCGCATCTTTTTTAGCTTGTAGCATCGTTCACAATGAAATTCCCTGGCAAAAGAAAATCCAAACACTATTTTCCCGTTAGTTTACGAGATCCATTATTAAAACCTATCATCAATATGACTGAGAGCGAATCTTCTCGGGCTTATATTGTTGGCATCGACCAAACATTAGTTGATATTGAAGCTAAGGTAGATGAAGCGTTTATCAATCGCTATAACTTGAGTCAGGGACACTCTCTGGTTATTGAAGATGATGTAGCGGAAGCCCTTTATCGCGAATTAACGGTTAATAATCTTATTACCCATGAATTTGCGGGTGGCACTATTGGTAACACACTACATAACTACTCCGTATTAGCGGATGATCGTTCTGTTTTATTGGGGACTATGTGCAACAATATTCAGATTGGTAGTTATGCTTATCGCTACTTATGTAATACCTCAAGCCGTACTGATTTAAACTATTTACAAGGTGTTGATGGTGCAATAGGGCGTTGCTTTACCCTCATTACTGAAAATGGTGAACGTACTTTTGCTATCAGTCCTGGTCAAATGAATCAACTTCAGCCCGAAAGTATTCCTGAGGATGTGATTGCAGATGCATCGGCATTAGTTTTAACTGCTTATCTCGTCCGTTGCAAACCGGGAGAGCCAATGCCGTTGGCAACTATGAAAGCGATAGAATATGCCAAAAAGCATGATGTACCGGTTGTCTTAACATTAGGTACTAAATACGTGATTGCCGACGATCCTCAGTGGTGGAGAGATTTCTTAAAAGAGCATGTCTCTGTAGTGGCAATGAATGAAGATGAAGCCCTAGAGCTTACAGGTCATGCTGATCCATTGTTAGCATCAGATGCGGCTTTAGAGTGGGTTGATTTAGTCTTATGTACCGCAGGCCCTGCAGGGTTGTATATGGCAGGTTTTACAGAGAGTGATTTTAAACGCCAAACCACTCATCCGTTACTTCCAGGTGCAATTGCTGAATTTAATCGTTACGAGTTTAGCCGTGCTATGCGTTTTAAAGATTGCCAAACGCCGGAAAAAGTCTATTCGCATATAGAGCCTTATATGGGAGGGCCGGAAAAAATCATGAATACCAATGGTGCTGGCGATGCGGCATTATCTGCACTATTACATGATATTACGGCAAATAGTTATCATCGCATTAATGTACCTAATTCGAGTAAACACCCACGTAGTTATTTGACTTACTCTTCATTGGCGCAAGTGTGTAAATATGCTAACCGTGTAAGCTATCAAGTATTAAGTCAACACTCACCACGTTTGACTCGCGGTTTGCCTGAAAAAGAAGATAGCTTAGAAGAAGCTTACTGGGAACGTTAAGTTAAGTCGTCGCGCTCTTCTTTTGTGAAAGAGAGAAAATAAAAAGCAACACGCGATAAAGGTGTTGCTTTTTTAGTTTGTTAATCCTTTATTTTAAAAATAAATCTCTATTATTGCGCTGCATTGGGCGCAATAATTTGTTGACCCTCTTCAGGTGTGTCATCAATGGCGCAACCGAACTCGACTTCTTGTATTAGCATCTCAGCCATTGCTGAAGCGGTCTGATCTTCATCGATTATCACATGATTTGCCCCTTTCTCAAGAATAAAGGAAGCTTCTTCATCATAGTTAGCACGAACAATAATATCGTCAAAATGAGCACGAACGATAATATTGAGATCAGGGTTCATTTTTCTTGCCGTTTCTGCGATATCTGCTGCTTCATAACCGTTAGGAATAGTTAGTAGTAGCGATTTAGCACAATCAACACGCGCTAATGCCAGCGATTCTTTGGTCATAGCATTACCGAGTACGGCGTTTAAGCCTTTTTCTTTTAACTCAGCAAATTTATTACGGCTATTTTCAATAATGACCAATGGGATAGCTTGTGGTTGTAGCTTTTCAGCTAGCATACTACCTGCACGACCATAACCGACGATAATGGCATGCCCACAAATATCGACAGGCACAGGCATCTCTTCTTCCATCTCTTCTTGTTGAAGTTGCTCTTGCTCTTCTTTGGTTTCTGTTTTTGCTAGATAACGGTCTAACAAAGAGAAGAGAACAGGATTAAGCATAATAGAGACTAAGGCGCCCGCAAGAACCAAGTTACGTGCATCTGGTTCTAAAACATTTAGTGCAACCCCCATTCCAGCTAAAATAAAGGCAAATTCACCAATTTGCGCAAGACTGGCTGAAATGGTTAATGCGGTTCTGCGTGAATGCCCAAACATACGAACGAGCACTAGGGCTGCTAAGGATTTACCTATAATAATGATCGCAAGTGTGGCTAAAATGCCTAGAGGATGCTCAATTAATACCATAGGATCAAATAGCATGCCGACAGAGACAAAGAACAGAACGGCGAAGGCATCACGTAGAGGTAAAGTATCTTGTGCTGCTCGGTGGCTGAGGTCAGACTCATTAAGTACCATTCCGGCAAAGAAAGCGCCTAATGCGAAAGAAGCATCAAATAGCGTCACTGCTGCGTAAGCGATACCTAAAGCTAGTGCTAACACACATAGGGTAAAAAGCTCACGAGAGCCAGTGGCAGCCGTTTTAGCTAAGATCCACGGAATAAGCTTACGACCGACAATCATCATAATTAAAATAAAGGCAACTACTTTACCAATAGTGATACCTAAGTTAATTAATAGCTCTGAAATACTTGTTTGGTCACTACTTTCAAGCATATTGGCAATAGCTGGTAGTAATACTAAGGCTAATACCATAGCGAGATCTTCGACAATTAACCAACCAATAGCGATTTGACCGCGCTGGCTATCAATTAAACCTCTTTCTTCGAGTGCGCGTAGCAATACCACAGTACTTGCCGTTGAAAGGCATAATCCAAAGACAATGCCACTAAATAGACCCCAGCCAAAGAAAGTGGATAACCCTAACCCTAATAAGGTGGCAACGGTAATTTGTGCTATGGCACCGGGGATCGCGATAGCTTTTACAGCCATTAGATCTTTTAAAGAAAAATGTAAACCTACGCCAAACATCAGTAAGATAACACCGATTTCAGCAAGCTCAGGCGCCAAAGAGGTATCAGCAACGAAGCCGGGGGTAAATGGGCCAGCGAGCACACCCGCAGCAAGATATCCTACTAAAGGTGAGATTTTTAGCCGTTGAGCAATCATGCCTAAGATGTAAGCAAGTGCTAATCCACCAACAATGGTGGTAATGAGGGGGGTTGAATGCGGCATCAATTCTCCTTCTTGTTATTAAACTACATGTATCGGGGGGCGAGTGGTACAGCAGGGTATTAGTTTAACGTATCTAAGCGCTAAATTCGCTAAAATTTATTGAATTTTTATAAAAATAGCAATTTGATTTAGTTTTATAATGTAACTGAGTGTTTCTGTGTTATTTTTGGTAGTTATTCTTTGTATAAGCTTGATATAGAGTATTTAGATTGATTGTGAGTTGTAAAAATAAATACAACTTATTTAGCTTTATTGGTCATAATCTGGTGAAGAAAAAGCATGGAAATAATCAATAAAGATAGATAAGTGTCATTAGGCTCAACATGTTCAATGTTTTTTAAATTAGAGAGCAATCGCTAAGACGAGTATCCCTCATATTGACCCATGTAAAACTCAGATAAAATAAAAAATGTTAACTATGGTTATTTCAGTAGTGAATAACTATTGAGCACTATGCTACACAGTAGAAAATGCTGTGATTAACATAATATCAATAAGCAGACTTTGTTTTTGCGATAGGGGAACGGGCAACATTGTCCCCGAGATGTTCATAACTGAAATTTATTTTTTAAGTTAAATTATAGTCGCTCTTACCTATAATGGAGTAAAAATAGCCAAAAATTTGTTATCACAACTTAATGTATGCTTTTTTGTTAGTAAGTTATTGCTATTGTTATCCAAAGCACCGTAAAACCCCGTCCTTCAGGTCGGGGATATAAGGCGCGGTTTTTTAACTAACTCGGTGTTTCCTGTTGCTCAATGTACTGGCGGATAATGGATATTGGTTCGCCACTACAACTCCCTGCGAAATAACTCGGCGACCAAAGAACCCCCTTGTAGTAATCACGTTGGGCAATATCAGGACGATCACGTCGAAGTAATCGACTCGATACCCCTTTAAGGCTGTTAACCAGATTAGATATCGCCAGTTTTGGCGGGTAATTAATCAGTACATGAACGTGATCCCGTTCCCCATCCATTTCAACCAGTTCAACATCAAAGTCAGCACAAACACTGGCAAAGTAGCCTCGCAATTTTTCAATG
>NZ_CAWQOK010000025.1:0-3482 GCF_963896075.1 Proteus sp. G4415 | reverse complement strand
AAGATTGAATTACTGGCGACTTACCGAAAGGAAAGAAGCGAGTGATTAAAACCGAATTTGCTTGGCGGCCATAGCGCGGTGGTCCCACCTGATCCCATGCCGAACTCAGAAGTGAAACGCCGTAGCGCCGATGGTAGTGTGGGGTCTCCCCATGTGAGAGTAGGGAACTGCCAAGCATTAAATTAAAGCCTTAATGTAAAAAGACATTAAGTGCGTAAAGAATAAGCGGAGCGGTAGTTCAGTTGGTTAGAATACCTGCCTGTCACGCAGGGGGTCGCGGGTTCGAGTCCCGTCCGTTCCGCCAACTATTTAGGGGCGTAGTTCAATTGGTAGAGCACCGGTCTCCAAAACCGGGTGTTGGGAGTTCGAGCCTCTCCGCCCCTGCCAGTTACCAATTAAGTAATAACAAAATTTATACTACTTTGTAGCCCAGTTAATTAACTGGGCTTTTTGTTATATAAAAACCACTATATTTTTCTCCAATCCTTCCAACTCTGCCAATCCTAAATCGTATTTATAACTTTATGTATCATCCAAATGATTAATCTAACATTATTCACATAATATTTTTCTGGGTATTGAGTCTGTTATTAGTAATAACATGTGCTTCAATCATCAATTTTATTACTGATATATCAATTTGACTGAAGCACAATGCTACTGATGGTTGGAGACAGGTTGAGAAAGTAGTTGCTGAATTAACACTTGTTGATCACTGGTATTGAGCCATACAGCAAATAGCGGTTTTTGGATGATCTCTACTGCTGCTGGTGAGAGATCGGGATATAAATCGAGCCAATGAGTAGGTAAAAAAGCAACGGCATTTGTTGTTTTCATTAACTGATAAGCAATCATAGCTGAATTTGTTGTCAAAATAGGTTCTGTTTTTGGTGCAGAGCTATTTTGTGAAAGTGGTGACAAATCAGCACTCCACTCAATTTTGATAAATTGTGCGCTTTGCTGGTTCAGGTGTGATGCTCTTTTCATTAGTTGAAATGTGATATTGCCAATTACTTTACTTTCCAACTCATCCATTTTGGGTGCTTCTGTAGTAAAAAGCAGATCTAGCTCACGAGCATGAAGTTGCTTTACTAGAGATTGCCTTGTAGAGACTCTAGATTCAATTCTAAGCTCATTTCTTTCTAAGTAAGCCTCTTGTAGCCAAGAGGTTAGATAAGCGTCCCAGAGCGATGCTGTCGCACCAATTGAAAGTTCTGAGTGTTGGGAGGCGTGGCTAATTTCTTTTTTTGCCTGTAACCAGGTATTCATTAATGACTCAGCATAAGGGATAAGCCTTTCTCCAGCGAGTGTTAAGCGAATATTGTTACGATGGCGAGTAAACAAATTTGTCCCAAGTTGGGTTTCTAATTGGCGTATTCTAAAACTGACCGCAGACTGTGTTAAATAAAGAGATTCAGCGGCTCGGCCAAAGTGTCTTGTCTTACTGACTTCCAAAAAGGTTTTCAGTAATTCGGTATCCACATCTATCTCCAAAAAAATTTGTCGTTACGATTTAAATATTTTGTTTTACAGAACCGCATGACTCCCTAATACTCCGCGCCATAAGTATGACGATAGAGAATTAGGAGTGTGTCAGATGGCAGAAAGTTTTATCACGACTAATCGTTTTTTTGACAATAAACATTATCCGCGTGGTTTTTCTCGTCATGGCGATTTCACTATCAAGGAAGCCCAGATATTGGAACGTCATGGTCAAGCTTTCAATGAACTTGATTTAGGCAAACGAGAGCCTGCAACTGAAGCGGAAAAATTATTTGTTGCCATGTGTCGTGGCGAACGAGAAGCAGCTACTGTTGAAGAAAAAATTTGGAAGAAATATACCAGTCGTATAAGTCGTCCAAAACGTTTTCATACCTTATCGGGTGGAAAGCCACAGCTCGATCCATCTGATGACTATACCGATTCTGATGATTAATATCATTAGTTTTAATTTAAAAGGGGCGTATTTCGCTCCTTTTTTACTTACCCTTCTAACTGTTTTTGTAAATAGATCATCAGTCTATCCATGGCGCGAAAACTCAACGCTTCAATAAGATGATTTCGTTGTATTTTTTGCTCATTCTCAAGATCGGCAATAGTTCTCGAAACTCTTAAAATTTTATGCCATGCACGAATAGATAAGCCTAATTTATTCAATGTCTCTTCAAGAAAGAGTGCATCTTCGGTATGTAATTGACAAAAATGTTCAATCTCTTTACTTGATAAATAAGTATTAAGCTTGCCACTTCGCTGGAACTGACGTTCCCTGGCTTGTAAAACTCGAGCTCGTATGATGCTACTCGATTCATTTGTATGGGTCGATTGTAGTAGTGCACCTTGAGGTAATAATGGCATTTCAACGGATAAGTCAAACCTATCTAAAAAAGGTCCCGATACTTTGCTTAAATAACGTAATACTTGTTTTACGGGCGTTCGATTATGAGTACCTTGATAGTGCCCTGTAGGACTTGGATTTAATGCACCGACAAGTAACACATTTGCGGGATAGCTAATTTTGGCTTTAGCGCGTGAAATGGTAATTTTGCGCGCATCAAGAGGCTCTCTAAGTGCATCTAACACACGTCTATCAAATTCCGGCAATTCATCTAAAAATAAAATGCCATGATGTGCAAGTGTAATTTCACCGGGTTTAGGAATAGATCCACCTCCGGTTAAAGCAACGGCAGATGCCGTATGATGAGGTGCTCTAAAAGGACGTAAAGGCCATTTACCATCATGATGTATCGTATTTGATAGGCTACTGATAATTAATACATCAAGGGCTTCTTTAGCTGTAAGTGGAGGTAAGAGAGTATTAATGCGTTGTGCCAACATTGTTTTTCCTGTGCCAGGAGGGCCAAGAAATAAAATGTTGTGATTTCCTGCTGCAGTGATTTCTGCAGCTCTTTTTGCGTTATTTTGTCCAATAATATCACTAATATCTTTATTATTTTGGTTTTCAATTGTTTTGTGATTAATATTGTTTTTAGCTTCAATTAATGGGGTGTTATTTTCTAAATGATGACAAATATCCAAAAGATGGCTAGCTAATAACGCGGATTTATTAGGTAAGAGCGAAACTTCTGATTGATGTTCAATAGAAATGATAGATATTCTATTATCTTTGTTGGCGCTTAAAATTGAGGGAATAACCGCATTCACTTTTTGTAATTTACCGGAAAGTGCAAGCTCACCGATAAATTCATAACTATTTAATTTATCAGAGATTAATTGCTCTGAGGCAATTAAGATAGCTAACGCAATGGGTAAATCATAGCGGGCTCCTTCTTTAGGTAAATCAGCGGGTGAAAGATTAATCGTAATTCTTTTTGCTGGATAACTATATCCACTATTTATTAATGCGCTTCTTACCCTATCTTTCGCTTCTTTTACGACAGTTTCAGGTAAACCAACTAAAGTGAGTCCTGGTAATCCCTGGCTAATATGAGCCTCAATAGTAATAAGTGGTGCAGAGATCCCTA
>NZ_CAWQOK010000024.1:0-5125 GCF_963896075.1 Proteus sp. G4415 | reverse complement strand
GATTCAGACATCAGTCTGAACGCAGTAGGGATCCACGTCCTTTAGGGCGTGGAGGATGTCAAAGCAAATAGAGTTTGACTGATGTCTCAAAAAAACTATTGGAACAATGAAATAATAATAAAAATATATAACCTACGTCATAAAACACAGTAAAACTATTTACTTCTTTCTGCTTTTTCTACTGTGAATACAGGGCAGAGCCTTCTCAATAAATAATATACATGGGGATAGACCATGAGCTTATCGTTTAAATTATCTGCATGCGCACTGACAGTGACTTTAGCAATGGCGCCTGTGATGTCTCAGGCATGGGAAAAAGATAAAACTTACCAAATTACCATCCTACATACTAATGATCACCACGGTCACTTTTGGCACAATGATCATGGTGAGTACGGTTTAGCTGCTCAAAAAACCGTCGTTGACAATATTCGCGATGAAGTCGCTAAAAATGGCGGTAGCGTATTGCTTCTGTCTGGTGGTGATATTAATACGGGGGTTCCTGAATCTGATTTACAAGATGCAGAGCCTGATTTTAAAGGGATGAATCTTGTCGGTTATGACGCTATGGCGCTGGGTAATCATGAGTTTGATAATCCACTCGAAGTGCTACGCCAACAAGAAAAATGGGCTACTTTCCCTTTCCTTTCTGCGAATATTTATCAAAAAAGTACCGGTGAACGTTTATTTAAACCTTATACTATTTTTGATAAACAAGGAGTGAAAATCGCGGTATTAGGTTTAACTACCGATGATACTGTGCGTATTGGTAATCCTGCTAACTTCCCTGATACTGAGTTCCGTAAACCGGCAGATGAAGCGAAAAAAGTCGTTGAAGAATTACGTACCACAGAAAAACCCGATATTATTATCGCTGCTACCCATATGGGGCATTATGACGATGGTAATCATGGCTCTAATGCACCGGGTGATGTTGAAATGGCGCGTGCTTTGCCGAAAGGCTATTTAGATATGATTGTTGGTGGACACTCACAAGATCCGGTGTGTATGTCTCAAGAGAATAAAAATTACAAACAAGCAGATTATGTTCCCGGCACGCCTTGCGCTCCAGATAATCAAAATGGCACATGGATTGTTCAAGCCCATGAATGGGGTAAATATGTAGGTCGCGCTGATTTTGAGTTCCGTAATGGTGAGTTCACATTAAAACACTATCAGTTAATTCCAATTAACTTAAATAAGAAAGTGAAAAAAGAAGACGGAACCACTGAGCGAGTTTACTACACAGAGGAGATCCCTCATAACCCTGAAATGATGAAATTACTGACCCCTTATCAAGAGAAAGGTGGTGAGCAATTGAATGTGAAAGTGGGGGAAGTTGTTGGTAAATTAGAAGGCGATCGTAGCAAAGTTCGTTTTGAACAAACGAATATGGCGCGTTTACTGTTATCTGCTCAGGCGGAGCGTGCAAATGCTGATTTTGCCATTATGAGTGGTGGTGGTGTACGTGATTCGATTGAATCTGGCGATATTACTTATAAAGATGTATTAAAAGTACAACCCTTTGCTAACGAACTCGTCTATGTTGATTTCAAAGGTGAAGAAGTTGAACCTTACCTATCCGCAGTTGCTTGCATGAAAGTAGACTCAGGCGCTTATGCACAATTTTACAATGTAAGTTTAACCGTAGATGCAGATTGTAAAGTGAGTGATGTAAAAATTGCGGGCAAACCATTAGATAAAACTAAAAATTATCGTATGGCGACATTAAACTTTAACGGTATTGGTGGTGATGGTTATCCTAAGATTGATTCACACCCAGGATATGTCAATACCGGTTTTGTTGATGCAGAAGTGTTAAAAGGTTATATCGAAAAACACTCACCACTAAAAGCGGCTGATTTTGAACCGCAAGGCGAGATTGTGTATAAAAAATAGTATTTATTGAAAATATACAATAGATAATTCCCAAAAGGCGGCAGAGGATGTCGCCTTTTGTTATTTTATTTCTTATTGGCAGCTTGGTTGATATAAAAGCCTAAAATAAGCAATCAGTTACTCTTAATCCTCTTTACGGATCAGGGCAAATTGTGCACCTAATACTGAACATAAATCTTCAGCCGTTAGTTCAATATCCAGCCCTCGCTTACCTCCTGAGACATAGATAGTGTCAAACTTAAGTGCTTGATCATCAATCACCGTGGGAAGGCGCTTTTTTTGTCCTAATGGGCTTATACCGCCGACTAAATAACCTGTTACTTTTTGTGCTATTTGTGGATCGGCCATTTCTGCTTTTTTAGCTTTAAGGCATTTGGCGACTCGTTTTAAGTCAAGTTGACTTGATACTGGGGTGACCGCAACGGCTAGGTTTTTAGCATCACCATTTAACGCAACGAGAAGCGTTTTAAACACTTGACGGTTATCTAGCCCTAACTTTTCAACGGCTTCATCACCAAAGTTATGTACATTCGCATCATGTTCATAAGGGTGAAGAGTAAATTTAATTTTTTGTTTTTCCAGTAAATTCACTGCGGGAGTCATAATTATTCCTACTCATAAGGTGAGAGCAATGGTGAACGTGATCTTGTTATGCTTGATAAGTTAATCGATCAACTAAATTATCTTCACCAAATAAGTGAAGAGCACCGACGGTGACAACATAGTGGCCTGCTGGAAGATTAGAAAGCGTTGTTGCCCAGACTTGATTGCGCTTTTCCATTAAAATATCAAATACCGCTTTGCTAAAAGTATTTGGCAAAGGAGAAGGGTGCTTTTCACTGGTATAATTTAACCACCAATTGATCATAATTTGCAATGCCCGTGCATTTTCATGCCAATTTTTTAGCGTATCTTCGAGTAATTGTGCGCCATCTTGTGGAAAATCTAATAATAATGCGACCTGACGCTCAATACCTTCTAGCTCTATAATCGCTTTTTGTTGTTTATTGGCTTGTTGGATAACTTGATAATCAATGCCGTGCTGTGGTTGTAATCCAAGTTGCATCGCTTGGGTTGATTGTAATATCAGCGCGATTTGCCACAGTGGTTTATCATCAATTTGGTAACGTGGAATAGAAAGAAGATCACAATGGCTGATGATAGTGGCAAGTTGTGTTTCATTTACTCGTTGTTCTAATGGCTCTCGCAATAACGATAGTTGATCAAAGGGCTGAGTTTCGGTTGAAATATCCGCTTCGACAATAACCGCATCCGCTGTTGCTATTTTATTAATCAGTACATTGGATAATGGTGACATCGTTGGCACGCCCATATGGATACTACCAACAAGATGTAAAGAGACATGATTAGGGAGTGAAATATCAATAGCAGGATAGGGGTAATAAGATGTTTTCTGTATACCGATCCATTTCTTGATTTTCTGTATTATATCCTTCATTTGATACGCTCCTCATGGGATAAACCACAAGGTTGTAGCATAACGGATTTTGTATTGAATAAAACAAGGAAAACTGAGTTTTACTTAGCTTTCCTTATCTTTACCGCTATATTTATAAATTTATATTACCAACTAATACCGATCCCCCCCGCAGAGACCCAATTGTTAGCGTCATTCCAAGCGGTTGAGGCTTTAACTTTAACATTTTCGTTGATACGGTATTGCATTCCCCATGCAAATGCTGTGGCATTACGATAATTACCGATACCCATTGCGGTGCTAAAGGTTGCTGCATCATTAAAAGGTAAATTACTCATCGCTGCAACAGAAGCAATCCCTTGATTAGCGCGCTTTTCAACTTTATAGAAACGATTATTGGTTTCATTTTTAAAATGGCTAAGATCATTTTTAATGGCATTAATATTATCTGTGTTTGACTTATTTCCTGCATATAAAGAGCCAAGATGACCTACTAAACTTTTAGATTGCTCATTAACATCGAAATTATTAGCTAGGTATTTATCTACGTATATTTTGTTTTTGTCAGCAGTTTGTTTAACTTGATTAATATTTTCTCTATTTGTTTGTATATCCTCTTTATTTTTTTCTACATCACTTTCTACTTTAGTAATACCTTCTCTATTAACAGCTATATTACCTTCATTTTTTTTCACATCACTTTCTACTTTAGTAATTTTATTATCCTGTGAAGTTAATGTGTTAGCAGTTATTTTTTGTTGATTCGCTATCATTCTAACTTCGTCTTCTATTACTCTTGATAATGAAATATATGCATTAGCAACCTCACCTTGTGTTGCTGGTTGCGATAATCGCCCAATAATCTTTTCGATTTCAGTTAATGGTTCTGCTGTTTCTTGATTTTCAACAATAATAAAAGAGGTACCATTTTTTATATTTTCGTCAACAATATTTTTAAATTTTTTTATCTTATCTAATAATGCTATCTTTGCTAGTTCTGGCTCACTAGTATCTCCATTATTCATTGTTCTTTCAAGGTCATTTTTTACATTTTCTAAATAAGAAAACAGAGCACGAGCGATATCCTTTTTATTTTTATCGATATCACGTAACATACTTCCTACTTCATTAGAATCAACATGTATTGCTTCAGACAATGATTTACGCATATGGTCAAAAAAAGGTTGAGCAAGTCTGACTACAATATTTTCAGATGGTGTAGAAGGATTAGAAATATTAAGATAGGATTCAATGTATTGACCTATAATGTAATTATAATAACCCATAGAAGAATCAGACATGTCAAAGTATGCTTTTGTTGTTATATAATCATCTTTATGAATATTATTTATAGATTTTTGTCCTATATATGGCATTTCATAACGGGTAATTGGATTGATAAATGTATACGGAAATCGTGACATATATCCTGATGTATTACCTATTGTTGGTGCGCGATCACGCATTAATGGTGGTTGCGGTAGATGAGGCATTAATGGTGGTTGTGGCAGATGAGTGGTTGATGTTGGGGGAATATCTACACTTGATTCTACCATAGAACCATTTCCTAATTGTGAAGGGTTATCTGTTGGTAATGGGCTTGGGCTAATTACTGGTGCGCGATTACCCATTAATGGTGGTTGTGGTAGATGAGTTGTTGATGTTGAGGGAATACCTATATTTGATTCTACCATAGAACCATTTCCTAATTGTGAAGGATTATCTGTTGGTAATGGGCTATCAGTATTAGAAAAAACATTTGCAGAATAAATTAAAGAGAAAGAAATA
>NZ_CAWQOK010000023.1:0-1646 GCF_963896075.1 Proteus sp. G4415 | reverse complement strand
GTGCCCAAATATATTTCATCATCACCTTCTCCCCCTAGAATGATATTTCTACCTGGAAGCCCTCTATCTGTTGATGCTACACAGATCCGATCATTACCCTTACCACCATCTAACATATTAGCACCATAATAATCGATAAGCATATCATCTCCATCATCACCATAGAGCACATCATTTCCCAATTCTCCGTATATAACATCGTTTCCAGAGCCACCATAAAATAAATCATTGCCATCACCGCCATAGAATAAATCATTGCCATCACCACCTATGAGGTTATTATCAAAAGGATTTCCTATGAGAGTATCATCACCTTTACCACCAATCGCATTTTCAATAATCGTTTTATAGGCAATAGAGATATTACTCCGTAATCCTCCAATATCTGAAAAACAGCCTTCATTGAGATTAATGACTTGATTAACGGTATATAGGGAAAAGTCTAATGTATCAATTCCACCCGCATCCCAAATACAGCTCACTAATTTATCTTCTATGCTATTTAAAGAGTAAGCGGCGCGTCCCGTATTGGAATTAAATCCATAGGTATTATTTTCAAGACGTGTGGTCATATTTTCGCCATAGAGATATTGTAACAATAATATATCTACTAGCATAAAGGTCATAGGATAAAGGCCACCAAAATCTGCATCTTTAATATCAGGACACTTATAGCTCATAACTGAGTATTTAATTGAATCTAATACTTTATGCTTTTCATTTAGTATGTATTCCCAAATATGAAATAGCCCTAGAGAATGACCTAATTCATGTATAAAAGTATGATATACAAATGAGCCGATTTTATGTTTATTTTGTTGGTATTCTTTGCGTAACTCATTATTACCCCTTGCTATTGTAATAGTTTTATCATTATTAATATAATATATATCATAGATATCTGCCTCATTTTCTATATATTCATCAATATTATCTTGCTTAATTGTTTTATAATATTCGCGTGAAGAAAAATCAATAAATATAGTACCCGGATCATCATGTTCTTCATCTGGTTTTATCTCTTTTATAGGTGTACCTTCCTCGTTAGGATGACTAGCACTGCCTTTTCGATAACCTGAAATGAATTTTGTACCAGATATATTAACAAATTGATTATAATAGCCAAATTTTAAATCAGCATTGGTATATGGTGATATTTTTTTAAAAAATATAGGTACGATATCTGAGGTGTGTTGTAATATTTCTTCGATAACTTTTTGTTGATGAGGGAATATTGTTTCTTGAGTGGAGTAAATATAGATAGGTATATTATCTAGTATAGTATAAATATCATTTGCTATTTTTTTTATTCCTTCTTCTAATTCTTTTATTCTTTTTTTTGAAGCCTCACTATCTTTATCTTCAATGGTGTTTAATTCTTGTTTTTTTTGTTCTCTAATATTTACTAACCTATAATATTCATATATATCTTTTAGCGTTTTTTTTCTCATGTTTTCTGTTAATGGGTTTTTATTTTTTATAATTTCTCGGTATGTGTTATGATCTGGAAATGTATAAGTTATTGTTGTTATTTCATTTGGTGATTTTTTTGGCCAACCTATCATAGTTCCTGTTGTGATGATCCCTTTAGGTAAATAGAAATTAGTCGTTTCTTTAACATTTTTTACTATAGTCATATAAATTCC
>NZ_CAWQOK010000022.1:0-12736 GCF_963896075.1 Proteus sp. G4415 | reverse complement strand
ACGTCCATTTGGTCTTTGTCACAAAATACCGGCGAAAAATATTTGATCAGGATGCCATTGAAAAATTGCGAGGCTACTTTGCCAGTGTTTGTGCTGACTTTGATGTTGAACTGGTTGATATGGATGGGGAACGGGATCACGTTCATTTACTGATTAATTACCCGCCAAAACTGGCGATATCTAATCTGGTTAACAGCCTTAAAGGGGTATCGAGTCGATTACTTCGACGTGATCGTCCTGATATTGCCCAACGTGATTACTACAAGGGGGTTCTTTGGTCGCCGAGTTATTTCGCGGGGAGTTGTGGTGGCGCACCAATATCCATTATCCACCAGTACATTGAGCAACAGGAAACACCGAGTTAGTTAAAAAACCGCGCCTTATATCCCCTATCCCCGACCTGAAGGACGGGGTTTTACGGTGCTTTGGATAACTGCTGGCCTATTTTCTGACTATTTCTTAAATAGCCTTCTATCAAAACTTTCAATAGTTTGTTTTTGCAATCTTAACTGCATGGTTTTACACCAACTAGCGGATAGTCCTGCCGCTGTTAATAAGCGACGATACGACTCCTCATCAAATGGCATATGAAAAGCAATAGCAATTGCTTCTTTAACAGAGATATCGCTATTTCTTGAGCGTAGAACCAAAGGATGATGACAGCCTGCTTCGCCGGGACTTATCACGCGATATAACCAGCCACAAAAACCGCTATCTTGCATCAGTTGTGAAAAATCGCTGATATCAGTCACCGTGTTTAACTTATAACAAGGTGAACGAGGCTGGGTCACTTGAATTAAAGCGTCACCCCATTGATATATATCACCAATAAAAACATTCTCTTCTGTCAGACCGGTAGTCGAAATATTTTCACCAAACGCAGGAGCATTAAATAAGTCAGCCAGTTGAGGAAATTGCTCAGACCAGTAATGATAATGTTCTTGAGGATAATGGCACAAAGCGCGATCAGGCCCACCATGAAACCCTTTTTCTGCTTGCTCATCACCTGCTAAGCCCAGTGATGTTAGTTTAATATGCCCATCCACCAGCCTTTTGGTGATCGCACTGGTAAATCCATTTGCAGTCGTCATGATATTGCCAATAAAAACACTGGGGAAATAGCGCATAACTCATTGCCTCAATGAAAAAAAGTCCTTTTATAATAAAGAGAGCAGGCTAAATAAACAATGCCGACAATAATTGTCGGCATTGATAAATAGAGAGAAAAGAGAATGATAGCAATATTATGCTTTGCTCTGATAGCGTTTTTGCGCCTCATCCCAGTTAACTACAGACCAGAATGCTTTGATATAATCAGGACGACGGTTTTGATATTTCAAGTAATACGCATGTTCCCATACATCTAAGCCAATAATTGGATAGCCAGATGCACCTGCTAACTCTTCACCCATTAATGGGCTATCTTGGTTTGCGGTAGAAACAACAGCTAATTTTCCATCATCTTTTAATACTAACCATGCCCAACCTGAACCAAAACGGCTAGCAGCGGCTTTTTCAAACAACTCTTTAAATGCATCAACACTACCAAAATCACGTTCAATGGCATCTTTTAATGAACCATGTAATTGAGTGCCTAGCTTTAATCCTTTCCAGAAGAAAGTATGGTTAGAATGACCACCCGCATTGTTACGTACAAAGGTACGTTGATCAGCAGGTACTTTATGTAAATTCTTAACGAGTTCATCAATTTCTAAACCCGCTAATTCAGGCAGTTTTTCTAACGCAGTATTGGTATTGTTCACATAAGTTTGATGATGCTTAGTATGGTGAATTTCCATTGTGCGCTCATCAAAATGAGGTTCTAGCGCATCATAAGCATAAGGGAGTGCAGGTAATGTATAGCTCATATTAATCTCCAGTGCTGTTTTATATTCGATCACGCCATGTGATTTATCTCTTTATTATAGTGAAAAAAATGTTAATGAAAATCATTATCATATCCATATTATTTTTGTGGTTTTTTTATCCAACCCAGTGACATCAATTTTCACAGTATTTTATTTTAAATAAAAAGCTTATTATTGGTTTAATATTTCATAAAATACCCAAAAGGTAGATAAATTATACATAACAACCTTTAGCACTAATTGATCACGCCATGAAAAGCATTTCCATTATTTCGTGATCTTATGCGCAAAAAAGAAACAATGTCTCTTTACCCTCTTTTGTTAACGACTTTTTGACATAGTATTAACAACAGTAAGGAGAACAATTATGACAAAAATAAACCAACATCACATTCCTGCAAACATTGCAGAGCACGCCCTGATTAATAAAGAGCAATACCAAAAAGATTATGCATTATCCATCGAAAACCCTGAGGCCTTTTGGGCAGATAAAGGGAAAATTGTTGATTGGATAACCCCCTATACTATTGTGAAAAATACCTCCTTTGATCCAGGCCATGTCCGTATTCGCTGGTTTGAAGATGGGCAACTTAACATTAGCCAAAACTGTCTTGATCGCCATTTAGAAAAACGCGCGGATCAAGTTGCTATTATTTGGGAAGGTGATTCCCCTAATGAATCGAAAAGCATTACCTATCGCCAACTTCATCAAGATGTTTGTCAATTCGCCAATGTATTAAAAAAATTGGGTATCAAAAAAGGCGATGTGGTGGCTATTTATATGCCAATGGTTCCTGAAGCGGCTGTTGCGATGTTGGCTTGTACTCGTATTGGGGCTATTCATTCTGTTATTTTTGGTGGTTTCTCACCAGAAGCAGTGGCAGGGCGCATTATTGACTCTAAAGCAAAATTAGTGATCACTGCAGATGAAGGCTTACGTGCTGGTAGAGCAATCCCCTTAAAGAAAAATGTTGATGATGCCCTCACTCATGTGGATATCCCGCCTATTGAACATGTTGTGGTCTTACGTCGAACAGGGCAAACAGAACAATGGATTGAAGGACGCGATTTATGGTGGGATGAAATTGTTCAAGGCGTCAGTACAGAATGTGATGTGGAAGTCATGAACGCAGAAGATCCACTCTTTATTCTCTACACATCAGGCTCTACGGGGAAACCCAAAGGCGTATTGCACACCACTGGCGGTTATCTTGTTTATGCCTCAATGACCTTTAAATACACCTTTGACTATCATGATGGTGAGATTTATTGGTGTACAGCGGATGTCGGTTGGGTAACTGGCCATAGCTACTTGTTATATGGCCCGCTATCAAATGGTGCCACAACAGTGATGTTTGAGGGCGTCCCCAATTACCCCTCCGTCAATCGTATGGCCCAGATTGTTGATAAACACCAAGTTAATATTCTCTATACCGCACCTACTGCGATCCGCGCATTAATGGCGGAAGGAGACAAAGCCATTGAAGGTACACAACGAACCTCTTTACGCATTTTAGGCTCAGTAGGAGAGCCTATTAACCCAGAAGCTTGGGAATGGTTTTATCAAAAAATGGGACGTAGCCAATGCCCTATTGTTGATACATGGTGGCAAACAGAAACAGGAGGCTTCATGATAACCCCATTGCCAGGAGCAATGGATCTAAAACCAGGCTCAGCGACTCGTCCATTCTTTGGTGTACAACCTGCGATTGTTGACAATATGGGGGAAATACAAGACGGTGCTTGTGAAGGTAATTTGGTGATCGTAGATTCATGGCCGGGCCAAGCAAGAACATTATTTGGCGATCATGACCGTTTTGAACAGACTTACTTTTCAACCTTTAAAGGCATGTACTTTTCAGGTGACGGTGCCCGCCGTGATGAGGACGGTGATTATTGGATAACAGGCCGTGTTGATGATGTTTTAAATATCTCTGGTCACCGTTTAGGTACCGCTGAAATTGAATCCGCACTTGTCGCCCATCCTAAAATTGCAGAAGCGGCTGTTGTTGGTATTCCCCATAATATAAAAGGACAAGCTATTTATGCTTATGTCACGCTAAATCATGGTGAAGAGCCTACGGCAGAGCTTTATACAGAAGTGCGCAATTGGGTACGTAAAGAGATAGGCCCAATAGCAACACCTGATATCCTTCATTGGACAGATGCCTTACCTAAAACACGCTCTGGGAAAATTATGCGTCGTATCTTGCGTAAAATTGCCTCTGGCGACACAACTAACCTTGGAGATACCTCAACACTCGCCGATCCAGGCGTTGTAGAAAAACTGTTAGAAGAAAAACAGTCTCTATCACTGACCATTTAAAGTGCTAGTGCTCAAATAATACAGCAGTCAATAAAACCGGAATACTACTATGCAAAGGCATTTTATGCCTTTGCAGGGCTCTCTTATCACAAATTCATGACATGCGGGGATAAACACCTCTAAATCATGTAATAAACCAAATAATTATTTTGAGGAGAACTCTGATGAATCCCAATATTTATCAAGAGATAGAAAATAACCCTCGCTTTAAAGAACTGGTTAAAAAACGTAGTCGTTTCTCATGGGGACTTTCGATTATTACACTTGTTATGTATGTCTCATTTATATTGCTGATTGCTTTTTATCCACAATGGTTAGGTACACCGCTCTATGAAGGCAGTTACATTACTCGAGGTATTCCTATCGGTATTGGCTTAATTATCGCCTCTTTTCTACTAACAGGGATTTACGTTATTAGAGCAAATACAGAGTTTGACAAATTAACGGCAGAAATTCTTGGTGAGGTAGAAAAATGAAAAATAAACACTACGCCATATCACTATTAACGTTATTATCCCCCAATGTATTAGCCGCAGCGATAACAGAAGGGGGTGAAAAACAGCCAATTAACTTCCAAGCCATTATCATGTTTCTGATCTTTGTTGGCTTAACACTGTATATTACTTACTGGGCCTCTAAACGAACACGATCACGGTCTGATTATTACACTGCGGGTGGCAAAATTACCGGATTTCAAAATGGTATGGCTATCGCTGGTGATTTTATGTCTGCCGCCTCCTTTTTAGGAATTTCAGCGTTAGTATACACTTCTGGCTATGATGGACTTATCTACTCTATTGGCTTTTTAATCGGCTGGCCAATCATTCTATTTATTATCGCTGAACGTTTGCGTAATTTAGGACGCTATACTTTTGCTGATGTTGTCTCTTACCGTTTAAGTCCAAAGCCCATTAGAACACTTTCTGCAATAGGTTCATTAGTTGTTGTTGCCCTCTATCTTATTGCTCAAATGGTAGGGGCGGGTAAATTAATCGAGTTACTTTTTGGCTTAAACTACCATATTGCGGTGATCTTAGTCGGTATTTTAATGGTTCTTTATGTCCTTTTTGGCGGCATGTTAGCCACCACTTGGGTACAAATAATCAAAGCCATTTTATTACTCGCCGGTGCAACTTTTATGGCGGTCATGGTAATGAAAGCGGCAGACTTTAACTTCAATACCTTGTTTAAAGAAGCTGTTAACGTCCATCAAAAAGGCTTTTCTATCATGAGTCCAGGAGGGTTAGTTTCTGATCCTATCTCTGCATTATCCTTAGGTCTTGCCTTAATGTTTGGTACCGCAGGACTTCCCCACATTATCATGCGCTTTTTTACCGTTAGCGATGCAAAAGAGGCTCGTAAAAGTGTTTTCTATGCGACAGGTTTTATCGGTTATTTCTATATTCTTACTTTTATTATTGGTTTCGGGGCTATCTTACTCGTTAGCCCTAATCCTCTGTTCAAAGATGCCGCTGGTGCTTTAATTGGTGGCACCAATATGGCCGCTGTTCATTTAGCGGATGCTGTTGGTGGTAATTTCTTCCTTGGTTTTATTTCTGCAGTCGCTTTTGCCACTATTTTAGCCGTTGTTGCAGGATTAACTTTAGCAGGTGCATCTGCCGTTTCTCATGATTTATACGCCAATGTAATTAAAAATGGCCAAGCAGATGAGCGACAAGAGCTAAAAGTTTCGAAAATAACGGTTGTTATTCTCGGCATTGTCGCCATTGGTTTAGGTATTTTATTTGAGAAACAGAATATTGCCTTTATGGTCGGTTTAGCTTTCTCTATCGCTGCAAGTTGTAATTTCCCTATTATCTTACTCTCTATGTATTGGAAGGGATTAACAACACGTGGGGCTGTAATTGGTGGCTGGTCTGGCTTAATTGTTGCCGTTACCTTAATGATCTTAGGTCCCACGATCTGGGTGAGTATTCTTGGTCATGATACACCTATTTATCCTTACGAGTACCCTGCTCTTTTCTCTATGATCATTGCCTTTATCGTTTCATGGTTATTCTCCATTACCGATAATTCTTCTCTGGCAACTCAAGAGCGTATGAAATTTGAAGCTCAGTTTATTCGCTCACAAATAGGTATTGGTGCAGAGCAAGGTAAACCTCATTAAACATCTGTAAAATAGTTTTTTATTCTTAAAGTGCCAACAATGTTGGCACTTTTTTTTACTCTTTACTTAATTAAATTAATATCGGTTTAAAAATACATATCTATACGATATTTTAAATTACTATTGACTAATGTGGTTTAATTTTAAGTCTATTGGAAAATTTCAAGCAAGATCAATTAATTAAAATTATTATAACAATAATTAAAAGTGTAAATATAACTATAAGTAACAGTATAATAAGTCAATAAAAGATAAGATAAGTACTGAAATATCAATTTCAGACTCGTTTTAGCTAAACAAGACTTGTATTATGAAATGCTAAATGGTTAACTTTTTATTCTATATGGAAAAAGGTGATAATGATAAAAGCATGTCTCAAGTAATAAACTTTTCTCTTTTATTTATTTTATCTATAGTACCTGCACTATTAGCGGGTTCAACCCTGCATATTGAACAAAAGTTCTCTATGGTGATTATCGGTTGGCTCCTGATGTTGCTCTGCGCAGGTATCTATCGGTTTACTATAGGAAAAGTGATTACTTTTATTGTTGCAGCTTTATGGTCTTTAAACCTCTCCATCTCACTGTTTTTTTATCGTGAACATGATATTCCCTTTTCATCATCAATAGCAGAAACTTTCATTAATACTAATGGAAGTGAAACTGTTGGTATGCTCTCTTATAATAAATATTATGTACTCTTTTATATTGTTATATTTACCAGTTTTTTCTATTTAATACATATTAGCGCCCGTTATTTAAATAACAAAACTAATAAAAGATGTTTAATTGCTATTTTTATATTAATAATTCTTATTTCTCTATACAAAAACTTAGCAATAAGATCAGAGAGTAAAACCCAATTACTTGCTGAGTATTATCTACTTAATACCCCTTTTTACAATGCAGCAGCTTTAGTGCGGACTTTCCACGAAAATAGACAAATCAAAAAGATCACATCAGAAAAAGTTAATTTTAACTATGATAAAGTGGATCAAAAAACAGAAATTTATATTCTTTTGATTGGTGAATCAGTACGACGTGATCATTTAGGAATTTATGGGTATCCGTACGATACTACCCCTAATTTAGAGAAAGAAAAAAATAATATTTTATTATTTAAGCAAGCTTATTCTCCTGCGCCTGTGACCATATTATCAGTACCCATATCCCTTTCTAATATCAACCTAACAGAGTTATATGATAAGAAACACTACGCTGATAATATCATTTCTCTTGCCAATCATGCTGGCTTCAAAACATATTGGTTAAGTAACCAAGGTAAAGGAAATCCAAAAACGAGTGTGATTTCTGTTATTGCCAATATGGCCCAACATAAAAAATGGAATGAATTTATTGGCTATGATGAAGAATTATTGCCATTTTTAGATAATGCGCTTAATGATAACTCATCAAATAAAAAGCTCATTGTCCTACATACTTATGGTAGTCATGAGCCAGCATGTAATCGTTTTCCTAGCACTTACCTTAAAACCTTTTCCCAACAAGAAGATGATAACTGCTACGATAGCTCTATCGCTTATACTGACAAACTTATCAGCCAAATTATTGAAAAAATACAAGATAAACCCGCATCTATACTCTATTTTTCAGATCACGCATTACAACGATTAGATAAAAATAGAGAAGTACGTTATCACCATGGCGTGAACAGTCCTCGCCAAGAAGCTTATAATATACCGCTCTTTATTTGGTATAGCGCATCTGCAACGCGACCAAATATCAATGAAGAAAATTTGAATAAACCTTTTTCTACCGCAGATAATTATTGGCTATTAAGCCAATGGCTAGGTATTGAACATAACTCAGCGAAAAAATGTTACTCACCTTTAAGCGAATGCTATCAAACAAAAACGTCAATGATGGTCATCGATGGTAATAAGAAGTTATTAAACTACGCACTATTAGAATCAGAAGAACAAGCGCCCCAATAAAGAGGCGCGTGACTTAATTTAACAATCTTCAATAATCACATAAATCGCATTTAAAGAGCCATGAACACCAACAACTTTAATTAATTCAATATCTGATGTGCAACTAGGACCACTAATAATATTAATACAAGAAGGCATTCTTATATTTTTTAATGCCATTTGATGTAATCTTTCTGCTAACTGAGCAACACGAGGCAAAATCGTACTGCGTTTTAGTACAAAAATCGTGGTTTCAGGGATCAATCCAACACTTCTTCCTTTGTCAGCCCCAGAAAATAAAACAACACCGCCAGATTCTGCAAGTCCATATTCAGCAAATACAATTCCGACTTTTGCCTCTTTTACCCGTTCAATATTTTTTTTACCCTCAGTATGATCCCAAATATTGGCATGACAGTGTTCTGATAAATAATCAATCACACCACTTTCCTGTAATCGTGGATCACCCGTTAATATCACTGGTAAACCATACTGTTCACAAAGAGTCTCTAAATGCTTAGGTAAAGATGACAATGTTGTCGTTTCATAAGTACTTCCTGCTAACTGAGCTGTATTGAGAAAATATTGATAAAGTTCATCATCAGAAAGCTCCGTTAATCGTTGTTCTGGATATAAATTTACTGGTTCAGGTAAAGCTTCAGGTTGCGTTTTTAACGACCTACCTAATTGAGAAGCAAGATTTGATAAAAAGCGTTCTTTATTGTTATCCATCTCTTATTTCTCCTCTTTTTGGTGTTTTTTAAACCAACTACGAAAACTTTCACCATCACCTTCAGGTAAATTTCTCGCTTCTGTCCATGCTTTTATTGCACCGATATTTAATGGCGCTTTACCTTCTTTAATAAACCATTTTGTAGCATGAGCCCCCATATTCATCCCAACTTTCCATAACATAGGATGGCGGTTCACATAATTAAATACCCGAGTAATATTACGTTCAGTTGTCGGTGTTATACCTTGCTCTACCATGACTTCACGATGTTTCTTTATAAGATTTGATAAAGGTATTTTTACTGGGCAAACGCTATCACAAGCAGTACATAATGAGCAGACATAAGGCAGGTTTTTAAAGTCTTTATATCCACCAAGTAGTGGCGTTAAGACGGCACCAACAGGGCCTGGATAGATAGAATCATATCCTTGACCGCCAATATGGCGATAAGCAGGGCAAGTATTCATACAAGCACCACAACGGATACAACGTAAAATATCTTTAAATTCAGAACCAATGATCTTCGAGCGGCCATTGTCTACAATAACAAGATGGAAATCTTCTGGGCCATCAACGTTGTCATTCTCTTTAGGGCCAGTAAGCCATGTATTATAGCCCGTTAAACGTAACCCGACTGCACTACGGGCCAACATGGTAATTAAGATATCTACCTCTTTAAAAGTAGGTGCAATACGTTCCATCCCCATCACCGCAATATGCGTTTTGGGTAATGTTGTACTTAATCGTGCATTACCTTCATTAGTGACTAAACAAACAGAACCTGTTTCTGCTACCGCAAAATTACACCCCGTAATACCGATATCGGCAGTAAAAAAATCGTCTCTAATGTTCTGGCGAACAAAACGCGTCATTTCTTCTGGTGTATCTGAGCCGTTATAACCCAGTTTGTCATGAAATATTTGACGTATCTGGGCTCTATTTTTATGAATAGCAGGAACCACTACATGAGATGGGGCGTCTTTTGCTTGTTGAAGAATAAACTCGGCTAAATCGGTTTCAATAACATTAATACCTGCATTTTCTAATACAGGGTTTAAGCCAATTTCTTCCGTCACCATTGATTTGGCTTTGACTATTTTTTTGGCTTTTTTCTCTTTTGCAATATTGAGAATATATTGAGAGGCTTCTTCTTTCGTTTGAGCAAAGAAAACATGCCCACCATGTTGTTCTATTTTTTCAGATAATTGATATAAATAGGCATCTAAATTAGCAAGTACATGATCACGAATTTGTGCCGCTCTATCCCGCCAATCCTCCCAGTGTCCTAATTCATCAACCATTTTTTGACGATTACGGCCAATAGTTTCTTGCGCATTAGCAACGGCTTTTTGCATAATTTGATCGTGAACTTGACGATCAATTAGCGTTTTAAAAGGAAGAGAGCTTGTTTTTAATGACATAATTCCTCCTCATTGCTCATCAATACTTGCGCAATATGCATCACTTTAACTGGACGACCTTCTCTCTCTAAACGACCACCTATATTTAATAAGCAACTGACATCCGCACCAATTAAATAGTCAGGATGAACATCCATAATGTGGTGAACTTTTTCTTTGACCATTTCACCTGAAATTTCAGCCATTTTTACCGAAAACGTCCCCCCAAAACCACAACAGGTTTCCATATTGTCAAAAGGTAATAATTCTAGCCCTTTTACATGACGTAATAGTGTGAGTGGCTCTTCTTTCACTCCCATCTTACGAAATAAGCTGCAAGACGGGTGATAAACAGCTTTTCCTTTAAGGCTTGCACCTACATCAACAATATTTAATTGATTAACGATAAAGGAGGTGAGATCAAACATGCGATTAGCTATTTTTTCTGCACGAATAGCCCAGTCAGGTTCATTTACCAGATATTTAGCATAACTTTTAATAGCAAAAGAACATGATCCAGCAGGAGAAATAATAGGATAGTCATTAACTTCAAAGGTTTTAATCAAGTTTTTCATCGCTGGAATGGCATCTTTAATATATCCACTATTAATAGCAGGTTGACCACAACAGCCCTGTTTTTCGAGAAAATGAACTTGACAGCCTAGTTTTTCTAACAGCAATACACTATCTCTTGCCATCTGAGACTTTAAGGCGTCACCAATGCATGTTACATAAAAATTAACATCCATACTTATGCTCCCATTGCTTTTATCTATGTAGAGTAAGTAAATAAGCCGAGACTCATTTATAAACTCATTTGTATGACAAATAGTGTTGCATAAAAATAATGTTAAATATATGTGTATAAGTGTTTTTTTTATAAATTTACAGTTTTCAAGAAATAAAGAAATGGGAATATAAAGGGTATTTATGATTATTTTTTAATAAAAACAATTTATTACTGTGGCAAATTGAGGGAGTTTATTAAGTCTAGTTTTATTACGATAAATAAAGAATTTAACGTAAGTGAAATAGAATAAACGCAAAAAAGCCAACCCATTGGGTTGGCTTTCTCGTCTTATTTAATGCTTGGCAGTTCCCTACTCTCACATGGGGAGACCCCACACTACCATCGGCGCTACGGCGTTTCACTTCTGAGTTCGGCATGGGATCAGGTGGGACCACCGCGCTATGGCCGCCAAGCAAATTCGGTTTTAATCACTCGCTTCTTTCCTTTCGGTAAGTCGCCAGTAATTCAATCTTAAACAAGCTGACTTCATCGTTTCGTCTCTCTGACAAAACACTTTCGGTGTTGTCAGGTTAAGCCTCACGGTTCATTAGTACTGGTTAGCTCAACGTATCGCTACGCTTACACACCCAGCCTATCAACGTCTTAGTCTTAAACGTTCCTTTAGGTCACTTAAAGTGACAGGGAAGACTCATCTCGAGGCAAGTTTCCCGCTTAGATGCTTTCAGCGGTTATCTCTTCCGCACTTAGCTACCGGGCAATGCCATTGGCATGACAACCCGAACACCAGTGGTGCGTTCACTCCGGTCCTCTCGTACTAGGAGCAACCCCTCTCAATCTTCCAACGCCCACGGCAGATAGGGACCGAACTGTCTCACGACGTTCTAAACCCAGCTCGCGTACCACTTTAAATGGCGAACAGCCATACCCTTGGGACCTACTTCAGCCCCAGGATGTGATGAGCCGACATCGAGGTGCCAAACACCGCCGTCGATATGAACTCTTGGGCGGTATCAGCCTGTTATCCCCGGAGTACCTTTTATCCGTTGAGCGATGGCCCTTCCATTCAGAACCACCGGATCACTAAGACCTACTTTCGTACCTGCTCGAGCCGTCACTCTCGCAGTCAAGCTGGCTTATGCCTTTGCACTAACCGCATGATGTCCGACCATGCTTAGCCAACCTTCGTGCTCCTCCGTTACTCTTTAGGAGGAGACCGCCCCAGTCAAACTACCCACCAGACACGGTCCCCGACCCAGTTTATGGGCCTAGGTTAGAACATCAAACGTTAAAGGGTGGTATTTCAAGGTTGGCTCCATGCAGACTGGCGTCCACACTTCAAAGCCTCCCACCTATCCTACACATCAAGGCTCAATGTTCAGTGTCAAGCTATAGTAAAGGTTCACGGGGTCTTTCCGTCTTGCCGCGGGTACACTGCATCTTCACAGCGAGTTCAATTTCACTGAGTCTCGGGTGGAGACAGCCTGGCCATCATTACGCCATTCGTGCAGGTCGGAACTTACCCGACAAGGAATTTCGCTACCTTAGGACCGTTATAGTTACGGCCGCCGTTTACTGGGGCTTCGATCAGGAGCTTCGC